>JANNMQ010000114.1:0-1588 GCA_031398045.1 Rubrivivax sp. | reverse complement strand
CGCTCACGCCATGCTGCAAGCACAAAGCCGCGATGCGGGCGTCGTGAACCGCAGGGCCGGTGGTCTTGGCGCGCTGCAGCAGGTTTTTCAGAGTGGGCCAGTGCGCGGGCGACTCGCCCAGCAGCACCAGGCTTGGGCTTTGCAGCCAGGCCTCGATCTGCTCAAAAGCCTGTGCCTGCGGCGTCGGCGGCTTGAAGATGCGCGCATGGGTGATGGCGCAGAAAAACTCGTGCACGCAGGGCCAGGGAATGGCCCATGGCGAGCGGCTGTTGATCAAGCGGGTGAGGCAGCTGTGCGCCGCGTCCTGGAACACCGAGTCGATTCGGTGAGCGTAGACGAGGATGTTGGTATCGACCGCGATCATCAGGGCTTGATGCTGAACTCGGGATCAGGAAAACCGCCACACCCCTCGTAGATCATTTCGCGCCATTGCTCCCAGTCGCCGGCTCTGATGCCGGGCTGCAAGCCTTCGCCTTTGAAGCGGGCATCTCTCAGCACAAATGGCTGGGCCTTGGCGCTGCGCAGATGCAAGGTGGCCCGCAAGCCCGTTTCCACCAGCTCACGCAGTGTGGTGCCCTCGCGTTTGGCGATGACCTTGGCCTCCAGCAGCAGGCTGTCGGCGATGTCTATGGTGGTTTTCATATGGGCGCCCATATTTCTCAATATGGGCCGCAGTATAACTTTTGGCGGTGGTTGCGTGCACACCGGGCTTCGAACGGGGTGTCAAGCCTGATGTGGTCCACCCCGCCCCGCCGACCTGGCCAGCGCCGCAGCAACCGCCACCGCCACCGTGATCAAGGTGCCCAGTGGCACGTACCAGGGAAATGCCAACTGACCCACCGGCGCCAGCCACGCCAGCGCGGGCATGGCAGCCGCCAGACGCGCGGCAAACACCACCACCAGCATCACGGCTACCGCCACCGCTGCGCCGGTGATCACGTCACGCCCCTGCAGCCGGCTGCTCAGCCCGGCCAGCACATAGGTGCCCAGCAGCGCACCATAGGTCACTGAAGCGATGGACAGCGCCAGCACCACCACCGGCGTGTCTTTGCCGCTGGCAGCCACGTAGAAACCCAAAGCTGCAGCCGTCAGCAGCACGCCCCACAGCAGTGAAAACCAGCGCCCCACACGCAGCAGATGGGCACCGTCGCGCACGGGGTGATTGCGGCCGCTGAAACTGGCGTACAGGTCGTTGGTAACCGAAGACGCCAGCGCGCTGATGGACGAGCTGATGGTGCTCATCGCCGCCGCCAGGATGCCCGCCATCACCAGCCCCGACAGGCCCAGCGGCAGGTGCTGCACGATGAAACGCGGGAAGATCTGGTCGCCAGCCAGCTCCGCCGGCGCCTGGCCCGCCGCCCACAAGGCCGTGCCCAGCAGCAGGAACAGCAAAAACTGCAGCAGCACCAGCACACCCGAACCCACCAGCGCCCACTGCGCGGCGCGCAGGCTGCGCGTGGCCAGCAGGCGCTGCACGATGATCTGGTCGGTGCCATGGCTGGCCGCCGAAATGAGTGCACCGCCCACCACACCACCCAGCAGCGTGAACGTGGTGCTGAACGACAGGCTGAAGTCCAGCAGCTGCAGC
>JANNMQ010000106.1:0-2479 GCA_031398045.1 Rubrivivax sp. | reverse complement strand
GTTGTTGAGGTAACGCGCCACCTGGTTGATGTCTTCATCGTTCCAGCCCAGCATCGCCTGCGACTGCCAAAAGCGCACCTGGGCGCGCAGGCTGGTCCAGTCCAGCACCTGTTTCTTGTCGCGCCAATGCATTTGCGAGCTGTGGCAGGCCCCGCAGTGTGTGGTGTATAGCAATTCACCGCGCGACGGTGCGCTGTTGCGTGCATCAGTCTGTGCGCTGCTGTGCATGCTGGTCGAGCCGCAGCACGCCAACACCGCAGCCATGGCGCAGGCCCTGCGGATGGCGGTGAAGCGGCGCAACGAAAATTGGTGGTGCTTCATGCAGTTGTTTCCTGTTGCTGTGCTGTTGTTGGCCGCCCTAACAACCAACGGCCTCAACATGGTACGCCGTGGCCCACTCAACTTCGTGCTCAACTTCGTGCTTTGCGCCCAGCACAACGCTCGTCTGCACAGTTCACACAACTTGATTTGCGTCCATGTTCTGCCACATGATCCCGCAGCAGCTGTACGACCCCAACCGCGTGAAGACGCCGATGAAATGCAGCCCTGCATCACCGCCTGCCCGGTAAAGCCCTGCATTGCGAGCCTGGACCCGAGTTCACCGATGAGCGGCTTTTCGAGCCCATCGCCTCCGCAGCGCAGCGCATCAACACCGAGCGGGGTGAACACGCGCAGCGCCTGGCGGCTGCCTTCGCAGCGGCCGATCTGCAGGACCTGCTGGTCGACTACACGCGCCTCTTTCTGGGTGCACCGCAGACGTTGGCCAAGCTTTATGCGTCGGTGTGGCTGAACACCGACCCCGAGCTGATGCAGCAAAGCGTGATGGAGTTGCAGCAGCTGTACGCACAAGGTGGCTTCGCGATGGACGCAGACTTCCGCGATCTGCTCGACCACGTGGCGGTGCAGGCTGTTGAACCCTTGCGCACCGCCTTCCTCGTCGGGCACCTGGGCCGCTGGCTGGGCGTTTTCATCCTGGCCGTGCACAACCACGCGCAAAGCGACTTCTACCGCGAACTGGCAGAGTTCACCGAACGCTTCGTGCGCCTGGAAGGCCGGCAACAGAACAGCGTGACGCGGCACTGAACCACCGCTGACAAAAACCCGCGCTCCGCGGGCTGCTTCACTTCGGCGGTGGCAATCTGGACAAGTGGTCGGCAACCGCCTGCAGGTCGGCAGGCGCGTAACCTTGCACGATGGTCCGCATGGCGGCGTTGGAGTTGCCGCGCCCGCCGTCGCGAATCAGGCCCAGTTCACGCAGCAGGTAGCTGTAGTGCTGCGCGGCGATCATGGGATGGAACAACGGCGCCCGCCCTTCGCCTTGCGCGCCATGGCAACCCGCGCAGTCCTTGTCGTACAGTGTCTGGCCCCGCGCCAACTCATTGCCAGGGCCCTGGCCCAGCCTGCCGCTGACGGGCAGCGCCTGCAGGTAGATTGCGATGTCGGCCAGCACCTGGGGCGTTTTCGCCGCATCGTCGACGTAGGGTTTCATCGGTGGGTTCAAGCGCTGCCCGCTGCGGATGTCCACCACCTGCTTGATGATGACCGAGGCATGCTGGCCAGACAGCCTGGGGATGGCGCCGTTGATGCGCCCTGAAGCGTCTTTGCGGTGGCAGCCTTCGCAGCCGTCGAATGCGGCCTTGCCGCGCACCGGGTCGCCTGCCAGGGCGAGTGCGGTTTTCAGTTCGCCGGCGGTTTCGATGGCTACCGGGGTTTGGGCCTGCAGAGCGGTGGGCAGCAGCGCCAGTGCCAGTGCCAGTGCCATCAGCATCATGACTGCGGCGCTGAAGCTCACGGCTTCAGCGCCTTGCCAACCGCCACATAACGCGTGCCGCGCCCCTGCCCCTGCATCCGGGCATGGCCTTGTGCCACCAATTGTTTGAGCAGAGGCCGCACCGCCTCGGCGTCCAGCCCGGTGGCAGCGCGGGCGCTGGCGTTGTCCAGCGAACCTGCCTGCGCAATGGCGGCCAGCAGGCGCGAGGCCGGGTCGCGCGGGCGTTTCGGCTTGGCCATTGGGCGCACCGCACGTGCAGGCTTGGCCGCCGCTTTCAGCTGCGTCGGGGCTGCCGTGGCCGTTCCAGTGACCGCAACCGTGAAATCATCCATCTCCAGCCCGAAGAGGGCGCCGACATCGTCACCGGCCAGGGTGCGTTCACCAGCCACAGGGGCGGTGACAACGCCACTGCCGGCCTTGTTCAGCAGTTCGGCGGCGTCAACCTGACGCAGGGTGAACAGCAGTTCCGGCTGGCTGTCCAAGCGGGCACCAACGCCGTAGAGAACGGCCGCGACATGCTTGCACATGGAGGCACCGTCTGGGCACGAGCAGTTGAAGCGGATGTCCTTGGGCACGGGGAACAGTCCATCACCCTGGCGGCACAGGCGGTCCATCACGCCTTTGGAGAAACGCCCTTGCAGCAGTTCAACCAGCGAGTCGATGCCACCCGCACAGTCGGCGCAAAGCTGCTGCCACTGGGCCTTCGGC
>JANNMQ010000031.1:0-4410 GCA_031398045.1 Rubrivivax sp. | reverse complement strand
GGGCGGGCTGGGCCATCGGGCCGGGGCCGCCAGCACCAGCAGCCATACCCCAACCAGCAAGGGCAGCAGCACAGGCCCTTTCCGTGCCGCGCTGCGCGCGACCCCTGCCGGCCCTGCTGTGCCCACCTGTCCGAACTCTTGATCGCCCATCTTGCACCCCCTGCGTTGCTGCTGGGGCATGTTCGGCCTGGGGCAGCGGCTGGAGCAAGCGCAGTGGGGTGACCTGCAGGTGACATCGTGCAGGGCCCGCTGGCGGCGCGAAGCAAACTCGGCCGCTTCGGTCGCCCGGGCCGGCTGATCAGGCCGTCTTATCAGGCCGTCTGAGCAGCCCCGCGGCGCAGACCCAGCAGCTGCGTGTCCACCGCGTGCGCGCCCGCATGCCGCAGGTCAAAGGCCCCGGGCTCCAGGATCCAGTTCTGGATCAAGCCGTCCAGCATCGAGTGCAGCGCGTAGGCCATCTGCCGCGCGCTGGGGGTGGCGGCGATGGCGCCAGTGCGCTGGGCGCGCAGCAGCAGGCCTTCCAGGTGGTCCACATGCTCGGCGCGCATCTGCAGGTGGCGTTCGCGCACGGCCAGCAGTTCGTCCACGTATTCCACCTTCTGCGTGGCCACTTCAAACACACGGTGCACCTGCGCGTCGCTGGCCACACGTTCAAACACGCCCAGCATCAGGGTACGCAACATCTGCAACGGGTCGCTGTTTTCGTCGCCCAAGAGCAGCGTGGCGGTCTTCTCGATGGGCAGACACACACGCTGCATCATGGCGTTGAAGAGCTCGGCTTTGTCGGCAAAGTGCCAGTACACCGCCCCACGCGTGACGCCGGCCGCTTGTGCAATGGCTTGCAGCGACGTGCCTGAAACGCCCTGCTGCTGGAACAGGATCTCGGCCGCGTCCAGGATGCGGCTGCGGGTGATGAGGGCTTCTTCCTTGGTCTTGCGAACCATGGCGGGCTCCGGGTTGGCTGTGCTGGAACATCACCATGTTGCGATGCAACATACATTCTAGACTGTATGTATACTGCCGCGCTCACCGGGTAGACCCGGTATCCACCACGCGGGTTCGGCCGCGACTCACCAGGTTGCTCAAGATGCCAAAACCTCAGCCGTCGTGCCCATTCCGCAGCCCGCTGGTGAACGCCCAGCACGTGCCCCGCGCCTGGTTTGTGGTGGCTGTGCTGGTGCTGCTGGCGGCCTGTGGCGGCAAAGAGGCGGCGCCCGGTGGTGGTGCAGGCGGTGCCGCCGCAGGCCAGCCCCCGCCGCCGGCGGTGGGCGTGCTGACGATGGCGCCGCAGGTGGTGGCGCTGCAGTCTGAACTGCCGGGCCGCGTGGAGCCCCAGCGCACGGCCCAGGTGCGGGCGCGTGTGAACGGCGTGGTGCTGAAGCGCCAGTTCATCGAAGGCAGTGTGGTGCGCGCCGGGCAGCCGCTGTTTCTGATCGACCCCGCGCCTTATCAGGCCACGCTGGACAGCGCTGCCGCCCAGCTGGCGCGTGCCGAAGCCGGCCTCGCGCAAGCCACGGCCACGGCAGAGCGCTACAAGCCGCTGGCCGACGCACGTGCCATCAGCCAGCAGGACTACGCCAACGCCGCCGCGGCCCAGCGCAGCGCGCAGGCCGACGTGGCCGCTGGCCGCGCCGCGGTGCAAAGCGCGCGCATCAACCTGGGTTATGCGCAGGTCACGGCGCCGATCGCGGGCCGCATCGGCCGCGCGCTGGTGACCGAAGGTGCGCTGGTCAGCGCCGCTGAAGCCACGCAACTGGCCCTGATCCAGCAAACCGCCACCGTCTACGTCAACTTCACGCAGTCCAGCGGCGAGGTGCTGGCGCTGCGCCGTGCGCTGGCCAACAACCAGCTGCGCCGCGTGGGGGGTGACGCGGTGGCGGTCAGCGTGCTGCTCGAAGACGGCAGTGTGCTGCCGCAGGCCGGCAAGTTGCTGTTCAGCGACCTCGGTGTCGACGCCACCACCGGCCAGGTGACGCTGCGTGCCGAGGTGCCGAACCCCGAAGGCTTGCTGCTGCCCGGCCAGTACGTGCGCGTGCGGCTGGCGCAGGCCGAGCTGCCTTCGGGCTTCCTGGTGCCGCAGCAGGCCGTCACGCGCACGCAGCAGGGCGACAGCGTGCTGGTGGTGGGCGAGGGCAACAAGCCGGGCCCGCGGCCGGTGAAGATCCGCTCGGGTCAGGCTGGGCAATGGGTGGTGACCGAAGGCCTGAAAGCGGGTGACCGCGTCATCGTTGACGGTTTCCAGAAAATGTTTGTGCCCGGTGCGCCGGTGACACCGGTGCCCTGGCAGGCGCCGGGCGCTGCGACGGCTGCCGCATCAGCCGCTGCTGTTGCGGCATCTGCCATCTCGCCGGCGGCTTCCACGCCTGCCGGCAAATAAGCAGGGCCCGCAGCCATGGCCCGCTTCTTCATCGACCGCCCGATCTTTGCGTGGGTGATCGCGCTGTTCATCCTGGTGCTGGGGGGTGTGTCCATCACGCAGCTGCCGGTGTCGCAGTACCCGCCGGTGGCGCCACCGTCGATCGTCATCACCGCCATCTACCCCGGCGCTTCGGCGCAGACGCTGGAAGACAGCGTGCTGGCGGTGGTGGAACAAGAGATGAACGGCGCGCCCGGCCTCATCTACGTGGAAAGCGTGGCGCAGGCCAACGGCAGCGGCACCATCACGCTGAGCTTCCAGCCTGGCACCAATGCCGACCTGGCGCAGGTGGAAGTGCAAAACCGCCTCGGCCGCGCCACGCCGCGCCTGCCCACCGCGGTGCAGCAGCAGGGTGTGCGCGTCGACAAGGCGCGCTCCAACTTCCTGCTCTTCACCATCCTGTCGTCCACCAACCCGGCCTACGACCCCATCGCGCTGGGCGACTACGCCGCGCGCAACGTGCTGCCCGAACTGCAACGGGTGCCCGGCG
This sequence comes from Rubrivivax sp., assembly GCA_031398045.1. GTDB lineage: Bacteria > Pseudomonadota > Gammaproteobacteria > Burkholderiales > Burkholderiaceae_C > Rubrivivax. The sequence continues at coordinate 1,504 of JANNMQ010000031.1, read as the reverse complement.
TCGGCCAGGCGCAGTTGTTCGGCACCGAACGTGCGATGCGCATCTGGATCGACCCGGCCAAGCTGCTGGGCCTGAACCTCAGCAGCGCCGACGTGCTGGCCGCCGTGCGTGCGCAAAACGCGCAGGTGCCGGCGGGCAGCATTGGCGAACTGCCCAACATCGCCGGCCAGGGCATCGCCGCCACGGTGGTGGTCAGCGGCCAGCTGGCCAGCGTGCAGCAGTTTGGCAACGTGGTGCTGCGCGCCAACACCGACGGCAGCACCGTGCGCCTGAAGGACGTGGCGCGCATCGAACTGGGCGCGCAGAGTTATGCCACCACCGCGCGCCTGAACGGCAAGCCGTCCACCGGCATCGGCGTGCAGCTGTCGCCGACCGGCAATGCGTTGGCCACGGCGGCGGCGGTGCGCGCCAAGATGGACGATCTGAAGCGCTACTTCCCCGAGGGCATGAGTTACGCCATTCCCTACGACAGCTCGCGCTTCGTGAAGATCTCCATCACCGAAGTCGTCATCACGCTGCTGGAAGCGGTGGCGCTGGTGTTCGTGGTGATGTACGTGTTCTTGCAGAACTTCCGCTACACCATCATTCCCACCATCGTGGTGCCGGTGGCGCTGCTGGGCACGTTTGGCGTTTTGCTGGCGCTGGGCTTTTCGATCAACGTGCTGACCATGTTCGGCATGGTGCTGGTGATCGGCATCGTGGTCGACGACGCCATCGTTGTCGTGGAAAACGTCGAACGCATCATGAGCGAAGAAGGCCTGCCGCCGCTGCAGGCCACGCGCAAGGCGATGAGCCAGATTTCCGGCGCCATCGTTGGCGTCACCGTGGTGCTGATCTCGGTGTTCGTTCCGCTGGCCTTCTTTGCCGGCAGCGTGGGCAACATCTACCGCCAGTTCTCGGCCGTCATGGTGGCCGCCATTGCCTTCAGCGCGCTGATGGCGCTGACGCTGACGCCCGCGCTGTGTGCCACGCTGCTGAAGCCCGTGGAAGCGGGCCACCACCTGGAGCGCAAGGGTTTCTTCGGCTGGTTCAACCGCGGTTTCAAGCGCACCGCCAAGGGCTACGAGAGCCTGGTCGCGCACATGCTCAAGAAGGCTCTGCGTTACCTGGTGATCTACGCTGCCATCATCGGTGTTGTGGCCTGGGTCTACATGCGCCTGCCCAGTTCATTCCTGCCCGCTGAAGACCAGGGCAACATGATCGTCAACGTGCAGCTGCCGCCCGGCGCCACGCAGGAACGCACACGCGCGGTGATGGAGCAGGTGGAAAGCTTCGTGCTGAAACAGCCCGAGGTTGAAAGCATGGTCGGCGTGCTGGGCTTCAGCTTCAGCGGCCAGGGCCAGAACGCCGCGCTGGCCTTCGTGACGCTGAAAGACTGGAAAGAGCGACCGAAGCCCGAGAACAGCGCGCAGGCGCTGGCCGGCCGCAGCTTCGGTGCGCTGATGGGCATACGCGATGCGTTCATCTTTCCGCTCAGCCCGCCGCCGATACCCGAACTGGGCCA
>JANNMQ010000017.1:0-12022 GCA_031398045.1 Rubrivivax sp. | reverse complement strand
GGAAACGTTGTCAGAAAAAGACTTGGGCAAACGCATCAAGCTGCTTGAAAAGCAAATGCTTGAACATGCCCGCAACCTGGAATTTGAGAAAGCGGCCCGCGTGCGCGACCAGCTGGCGCTGCTGCGCGAACAAGCTTTTGGTGCCAGTGTGGCCGATGTGGTGCCCATCAGCACCGCAGTACCCGCTGCGCGGCGGGGCACCTGATGCTCGGCCGCATCAAGCAGTGGATGCAAGGCCAGAGCGCTGGTCGTGGACAGGAAGGGCCGGGCGGGCCGGGCGGGCAGTGCCGGGCGCGCCGCGGTGAGGCTGCCGACCTGAACATTTTGATGGTGTGCTCGGGCAACATCTGCCGCTCGCCCACTGCCGAGGCCGTGTTGAGGTTCAAGCTGCAGCGGGCGGGTTTGTCAGGGGTGCTGGTTGATTCGGCGGGTACCCACGGCTACCACGTCAGAGAAGCGCCTGACCCACGCGCCCAGGCGGCCGCCCGGCGCCGCGGCTATGAACTTTCGCAGTTGCGCGCACGGCCTGTTCAAGAAGCCGACTTCGAGCGCTTTCAATGGCTGCTGGCCATGGATCAATCCCATCTCGACTGGCTGCACCAACACATGTCGCAAGCACAGCGTCAACAGGCCCGTCTGCTGTTGCAGCACGCGCGCCGCTTCAAGGGTACTGCTGAAGTGCCAGACCCCTATTACGGCAGTCCTGACGGTTTTGAACACGTGCTCGATCTGGTGGAAGACGCCTGCGACGGATTGGTTGAAGCGATCAAGGCCCGACAAGTTGCGAAGTAAGCCGTGGCAGCGGTCGGGCTCGCCAAAACCAGACCTCGCTTGCAAAGTGGCGATGCAAGACCAGGCTGCTAGCGGGGCTTCCGAGAGCCGGACGAAAACAGTCAACTTCTGGCATACTTGACTGAATCACTCAGGATCAATTCTGGCTTGTAGGGCGAGGACTTGAACCCGGGAGTGGAGCCCCAAAAACTTGTTGTGCAGCCTTTACCGGGCTGCCTGGAGAAAGCCCCATGAGACTGACCACCAAAGGCCGTTTTGCGGTCACAGCGATGATCGATCTGGCGATGCGTTCACACACCGGCCCTGTGGCGCTGGCCGCCATCAGTCAGCGGCAGCAAATTTCGCTGTCCTATCTGGAGCAGCTTTTTGGCAAACTGCGCAGGCACGAACTGGTTGAAAGCACACGCGGCCCTGGCGGCGGCTACACCCTGGGCCGCGGGCTGGCCGAGATCACGGTGTCTGACATCATCGTCGCTGTTGACGAACCCATCGACGCCACCGGTTGTAGTGGCCGCGAAGGTTGTATGGGTGAGGACACCGGCAAGTGCATGACGCACGACCTGTGGGCCAGCCTGAATACCAAGATGATTGAGTATCTGGATTCAATTTCGCTGAAGAAGCTGGTAGATGAACAGCTGGCGAAAGGCGTGACCATCGACGACGCGCCCGTGCGCCGCGCCATATCCACCGTGCCGGTGGTCAAACCCATCAAAGTGACCGCGCCCAACTCGGTTTTTGCGTTGGGCAACGCCTTTTCAAAGTAGCCGCACACAGCGCTGGCCCGATAGCAGCGCGCTGCCTGCGAACCCGTTATCTCTTTGCTGTTAAGCCATGACACCGCACTTTCCCATTTATCTGGACTACGGCGCTACCACGCCTTGCGACCCGCGCGTCGTCGACGCCATGATTCCCTGGCTGCGCGAGCACTTTGGCAACCCTGCGAGCCGCAGCCACGCCTGGGGCTGGGAGGCCGAAGCAGTGGTTGAAAAATCTCGCGGCCAGGTGGCTGCGCTGATCAATGCTGACCCGCGCGAAATTGTCTGGACCAGCGGCGCCACCGAGTCCATCAACCTGGCCATCAAGGGCGCGGCGCATTTTTACGCCAGCCGTGGCAAGCACTTGATCACTGTGAAAACTGAGCACAAGGCCACTTTGGACACCATGCGTGAGCTGGAGCGTCAGGGCTTTGAAGTGACGTATCTTGACGTCGAAGAAGACGGTTTGCTGGACCTGAACCGTTTCCAAGACGCGCTGCGCAAAGACACCATCCTGGTGTCGGTGCTGCTGGTGAACAATGAAATCGGCGTTATTCAGGACGTGACTGCCATCGGCAACTTGTGCCGCGAGCGCGGCATCATCTTTCACGTCGATGCGGCGCAGGCCACTGGCAAGATTTCTATTGACATGGCCACGCTGCCGGTCGACTTGATGAGCATGTCGTCGCACAAGACCTACGGCCCCAAGGGCATTGGCGCGCTGTACGTGCGGCGCAAACCACGGGTACGTCTGGAAGCGCAAATGCACGGCGGCGGCCATGAGCGCGGCATGCGCAGCGGTACGCTGCCCACGCACCAGTGCGCTGGCATGGGCACCGCCTTTGCCATCGCACAGGCCGAGATGGGCACTGAAATCGAACGCATCCGCATGTTGCAGAAGCGTCTGCTGGACGGCATCGGCCAGATTGAGCAGGTGTTCATCAATGGCGACCTGGAGCGGCGTGTGCCGCACAACCTGAACGCCAGCTTCAATTTCGTGGAAGGTGAATCGCTGATCATGGGTGTGAAAGGCATCGCCGTGTCTTCGGGCTCTGCGTGCACCAGCGCCAGCCTGGAGCCCAGCTACGTGTTGCGCGCTTTGGGCCGCAGCGACGAACTGGCCCACAGCAGTCTGCGCATGACCATCGGTCGTTTCACCACCGTAGAAGAAATTGACTACGCCGTCAGCACCCTGCAAAGCCAGGTGGCCAAGCTGCGCGACTTGTCTCCACTGTGGGAGATGTTCAAGGACGGCATCGACATCAGCACCATCCAGTGGTCAGCCCACTGATCTTTTCCCGCTTTCACCGCGGGCCTGTGCCCGCAACGGGCAGCCCCTGAAAGGGTCTGCACCGCACACCCCAACATCGAACACCGGAGAGAACACCATGGCTTACAGCGAAAAGGTTGTTGAACATTACGAAAACCCGCGCAACGTGGGTTCTTTCGACAAGGGCGATGACAGCGTGGGCACTGGCATGGTGGGTGCCCCTGCTTGCGGCGACGTGATGAAACTGCAGATCAAGGTGAATGCACAGACCGGCCTGATCGAAGACGCGCGCTTCAAGACCTACGGTTGTGGCTCGGCCATAGCGTCCAGTTCATTGGTCACCGAATGGGTGAAGGGCAAGAGCCTGGATGAGGCGATGACCATCAAGAACACGCACATTGCCGAAGAGCTGGCGCTGCCACCGGTAAAGATTCACTGTTCCATCCTGGCTGAAGACGCGATCAAAGCGGCGGTGCAAGACTACAAAGCCAAGCATGGCGGGGCCTCGAGCACGGGCGCTGCGCTGGCAGCGTCTATCGAAACGCATTGATCGCATCATGCCCGTCACCCTTACTGAAGCCGCAGCGCGGCACGTCACGCGTTACCTGGGCCGCCGCGGCAAGGGCGTGGGTGTGCGCCTGGGTGTAAAGACCACGGGCTGTTCTGGCTTGGCCTACAAGCTGGAATATGCCGATGACGTGGCACCCGAAGACATCGTCTTTGAAGACCATGGCGTGAAGGTGCTAGTGGACCCCAAAAGTCTGCCTTACATCGACGGCACCGAACTCGACTTTGTGCGCGAAGGGTTGAACGAAGGCTTTAAGTTTCACAATCCCCGCGAAAAAGACCGGTGTGGATGTGGAGAGTCGTTCCGCGTTTGAATCCCTGGCGAAGCCGTTCGCTTGTTAGCTGTCCGTTGCAGGGTGCGCGCCGAGGGCCGCGCCTTGCTGCTTACCACACCCTGTCCACCATGTCAGTCAGCACTGTGCACCGTCAGCCGGGCCTTGAAGGGGCAACAAGCTGCGGCCCCCGCTCGGCGCCATGAAGTTGTCTGATGATGACTTCACGCTGTTCGGTCTGCCGCAGCGGCAGGCGCTGCAGCGCGCAGAGCTGGATGCGCGCCGTCGCGACTTGCAGGCCCAGGTGCACCCCGACCGGTTTGCTGCTGAAGGCGGCGCCGCGCAGCGTTTGGCCATGCAATGGGCCGTGCGTGTGAACGAGGCTTACCAGCGGCTGAAAGATCCGCTATTGCGTGGCGCCTACCTGTGCCAGCTGCGTGGTGTGCCGGTGGATGCAGAACGTAACACGGCCATGCCGGCGGCGTTCCTGATGCAGCAGATGCAATGGCGCGAAGCACTGGAAGAGGCGGCCAATCCGCTGCAGGTGCAGGCTCTGGACGACACCGTGGCCCAGCAGCAGCGCACCATGCAGGCCACCTTGGCCACGCTGCTGGACCAGGAAAAAAACACTGCTGCGGCGGCGGCTGAAGTGCGCGCCTTGATGTTCCTGGCACGCTTTCGCCAGGACATCAGCCGCCGCCTGGACTTGTTGGATGCCCACCGATAAAAACAAACATGGCCCTGCTGCAAATCTCTGAACCCGGCCAAGCGGCTGACCCGCACCAACGGCGTGTGGCCGTGGGCATAGACCTCGGAACCACACATTCGCTGGTGGCCGCCGTTCGCCATGGTGTGGCCGAGTGCCTGCCCGACGCACAAGGCCGCGTGTTGCTGCCCTCTGTGGTGCGCTACCTGGGTGGCGGCAAGCGCCAAATAGGCTTCGAGGCCCATGCCGCGCAGGCTGAAGACCCCGAAAACACCATTGTGTCCGTGAAGCGTTTCATGGGCCGCAAGCTGGCCGACTTGGTGGGCACCGGCAAGTTGCCCTACCGATTGGTCGACCAGCCGGGCACCGTATCGCTGGCCACCCGCGAGGGCGAAAAAACACCGGTTGAGGTGTCCGCTGAAATCCTGGCCAGCTTGCGCCAGCGCGCCGAAGACACCTTTGACACCGACGAGCTGCATGGTGCCGTCATCACCGTGCCGGCCTATTTCGACGACGCGCAGAGACAAGCTACCAAAGACGCCGCGCACCTGGCGGGTCTGCAAGTGCTGCGCCTGATCAGCGAGCCCACGGCTGCGGCTGTCGCTTACGGCTTGGACAACGGCAGCGAAGGCCTGTATGCCGTCTACGACCTGGGTGGTGGCACCTTTGACATCAGCGTGTTGCGTTTGACACAAGGTGTTTTTGAAGTGGTGGCCACGGGTGGCGACGCCGCGCTGGGAGGTGACGACATCGACCAGCTGCTGGCCGATTGGGCCCTGGCCCAGGTGGGTGTAAGGGCTGAAACCGCGCGCGACAAACGCACGGCACTGGTAGCTGCCCGTGCCACCAAGGAAGTCTTGAGCAATGCCGACAGCGCGCCGTGGAGTGCCAGTTTGGTCGGTGGGCCCCAAGTTGTGACGGTGACGCGCAGCCAACTGGAAGCATTGGCGCGCCCGCTGGTGGACAAAACCCTGGCTGCCGTGCGCAAGGTGCTGCACGACGCCAGCCTGTCTCGCGACGAGGTGCAAGGCGTGGTGATGGTGGGCGGCAGCACACGCATGCCGCTGGTGCGTGCGGCCGTCAGTGAGCTTTTTGGCAAACCGGTGTTGACCAACGTCAACCCTGACGAGGTGGTGGCCCTCGGTGCGGCCATCCAGGCCAACGCGCTGGCCGGCAACGCCAAAGACGGCGAACTGCTGCTGCTGGATGTGATTGCGCTCAGCCTGGGCCTCGAAACCATGGGCGGCCTGGTGGAACGGGTGATCGAAAGAAACACCACCATTCCTGTGGCGCAAGCGCAGGAATTCACCACCTTTAAGGACGGCCAGACTGCGATGGCCATCCATGTGCTGCAGGGTGAGCGTGACCTCGTCAGCGAATGCCGTTCGCTGGCGCGATTTGAGCTGCGCGGCATTCCGCCGATGGCCGCTGGTGCAGCGCGCATCCGTGTAACGTTTCAGGTTGACGCTGACGGGCTGCTCAGCGTGTCAGCGCGTGAACAGAAGTCGGGTGTCGAAGCCTCGGTGGTGGTCAAGCCCAGTTACGGCCTGGGCGACGACCAGATTGCGCAGATGCTGAAAGACGGCTTTGCCCATGCTGAACACGACATGGCCGCGCGCTCTTTGCGCGAAGCCCGCGTGGAAGCCGAGCGTATGGTGCTGGCCACCCGTGCCGCGCTGGCCGCAGACGCCGCGCTGCTGACGACCGAAGAACAGCAGACCTTGCTGCAGCTCGTGAAAGAGGCCGAAGAGATGGCCCAAAGCGCCGACGCCGCAGCCATTGAAGCGGCCACCAAAACCTTGGCCGACGGCACCGAGGCATTTGCCGCCGCGCGCATGAACAAGGGCATCCGCCAGGCGCTGGCCGGACGCCGTTTAGAAGAAGTCTGAAGCCTGTAAGCACCCATGCCCGTCATTCACATCCTGCCCCACGCCGAGTTGTGCCCGCAAGGCGACACCATCGAAGCCACCGCCGGCACGTCGTTGTGCGAAGCCTTGCTTGAAAACGGCATTGCCATTGAACACGCCTGCGAAATGAGCTGCGCTTGCACCACTTGCCACGTCATCGTCAAGGAAGGCTTCAACTCGCTGGGCGAAATGGACGAAAGCGAAGAAGACCTGCTGGACCGGGCTTGGGGCCTGACGCCGCAGTCGCGGCTGAGCTGCCAGGCCATTGTGTCCAACCAGGATGTGACGATCGAGCTGCCGAAGTACACCATCAACCACGCGCGCGAAAATCACTGAACCCGTTCTCGTGCCATGAAGTTGCCACTGTGAAGATACTGGGCATCGAGTCGTCGTGCGACGAAACCGGCGTGGCGCTGGTGGAAGCTGAAATGCCGACGGCCAGCGGGCTCATGGGGCTCAAAGGGCCGCTGCAAACGCCCCGTCTGCTGGCCGATGCGCTGTACAGCCAGATAGCCCTGCACGCCGACTACGGCGGCGTGGTGCCCGAGCTGGCATCGCGCGACCATGTGCGGCGCGTGTTGCCTTTGGCGCGGCAGGTGCTGCAACAGGCGCACTGCACGGTGCAAGACCTGGACCTCATCGCCTACACGCGCGGCCCCGGCTTGGCGGGGGCATTGCTGGTGGGTGCCGGTGTGGCCGTGGCGCTGGCTGCGGCACTGGGCAAACCGGCGTTGGGTGTGCATCACCTCGAAGGCCACTTGCTGTCGCCTTTTTTGGCCGATGACGCGCCGCAGTTTCCTTTTGTGGCGCTGCTGGTGTCGGGTGGACATACCCAGTTGATGGACGTGCAAGGCGTGGGCCACTACCGCTTGCTGGGCGAAACCATCGATGACGCCGCAGGCGAAGCCTTCGACAAAAGCGCCAAGCTGATGGGCCTGGGCTACCCCGGTGGGCCGGCGCTGGCGCGGTTGGCTGAACAGGGCAACGCCAAAGCGTTTGCGCTGCCTCGGCCCTTGCTGCACAGCGGCGACCTGGACTTCTCTTTTGCCGGCTTGAAAACGGCCGTCATGACGCAGCACCGCAAGTTGGGGCCATCACCAGGACCTCAGTGGTTGGCTGACCTGGCGGCCAGCACACAGGCCGCCATCGTTGATGTGCTGGTGGCCAAGGCGGTGGGTGCTCTGAAGGCCACCGGCGCCCAGCGTCTGGTGGTGGGCGGTGGTGTCGGCGCCAACCGCAGCCTGCGCCAGCACCTCAACGCCGCCGCGGCGCGCCGTGGTGTGCAGGTGCACTATCCACCGCTGCACCTGTGCACCGACAACGGCGCCATGATCGCGCTGGCCGCCGCGCTGCGCGTGCAGCATGGCAAAGCCGCGTTGCAGCACAGTGGCGCCTTTGACGTGCGGCCGCGTTGGCCACTGGACCAAATCGACGCGGGCTGAACCTGCGAGGCCCAGCCCGCGCAGGGCTTCAGTGAAGTTTCAGTTCACCGTCAGCTGAGCCGCGCCGCGTACACCGCGCTTGGGCAGTGTCAGCGTCAACACGCCTTGGTCCAGCTTGGCCACCGCCTCCGCCTGGTCCACTTCCATCGGCAGCGTGAAGGTGCGGGCATAGCTGGCCACTGAACGTTCGCGGTAGACCACACGTTCACCTTCCTTCTTTTCTTCGCTGTGCTGGCTTTGTGCCTGCACGGTGATTTGCCGGCCTTCCACCGACACTTTCACATCATCCTTGGCCACGCCGGGCACTTCCAGCTTCACCGTGTAGGCACGGTCGTTTTCCGCCACATCCAATGCGGGGCTGCGCGAAGCCAGGCCTTCGGCGGATGCTGCGGGGCTTAGGAAACGCTCGAAAGTGTCGTCAAACAAGCGCGACAGTTGGCGGCTTTCACGGGTCATGGGAACGAGAAACATGGTGCACTCCTACAATGGTTGAAGACCACGGTTACCGGGCTTTGCATGCTTGCGCTGCCCATGCCACAGAGATGCCGCCGGCCGCTGGTTTTTCAAGATGCTGGAATTTGACGTGAATCAAAAACGACGCGCCTTGCTGGCGCTGCCGCTGGCTGTGGTGGCAACCACGCTGTGGGCCCAGAGCGCCGCCGAAACCCCACGCGAACCCATACGCCTGGCCTTGATTGAAGGTCTGTCGGGCCCTTTTGCCAATGCCGGCGAAGCCGTGTTTCGCAACCTGTTGCTGGCCACCGAACGTGTCAACCGCCGCGGTGGCGTGCGTGTGGCGGGCGTCTTGCGGCCGCTGCTGCTGCTGCGTTTTGACAGCAAGGGCAGCACCGAAGAAGCGCTGGCCACGTTGCGCGGTGTGCTCGACCAACGCATCGGCTTCGTGCTGCAAGGCAACAGTTCGGCCACCGCAGCAGCGCTCATCGACGCGCTTGAAAAACACAACGACCGGGAGCCGGGTAGACGCGCGCTGTTTCTGAACTATTCAGCGGTGGACCCGGCGCTAACCAACGAACGCTGCAGCTTCTGGCACTTCCGCTTCGATGCCCACGCCGACATGCGGCTGGCCGCGCTGACCGACGTGCTGCAAGACGACCACAGCGTGCAACGGGTGTTCCTGATCGGCCAGGACTACAGCTTTGGACAGCATGTGCTGAAACAGGCGCGGGTGATGATCAGCAACAAGCGGCCTGACGTGCAAGTCGTGGGGCAGGAACTGCACCCGCTGGGCAAGGTGCGCGATTTTCTGCCCTACGCCGCCAAGATCAAGGCCAGCGGCGCGCAGGCCGTGCTGACCGGCAACTGGGGCAACGACCTGACGCTGCTGGTGCGCGCGCTGCGCGAGGTGGGCAGCGACGCCAAGCTCTACACCTTCTACGGCAATGCGCTGGGTGCACCGGCGGCCATCGGCGACGCAGGCATCGGCCGCGTGCTGGCCGTGGCCGAATGGCACCCCAATGTGGGAGGTGCTGCCAGCGACGCTTTCCACGCTGAATTCAGGCAACGCTTTGTGCAGCCGCAAGACGACTATGTGCATGTGCGGCTGCAGTTGATGGTGGAGATGCTGGCGGTGGCGATTGAAAAAGCCGACAGCACCCAGGCGGCAGCGGTGGCCCGGGCCCTGGAAGGGCTGGATGCCAAGGCCACGTCGATGGGCAGCTGGCACCCGGCCACCCTGCGTGCTGCCGACCACCAGCTGCAGCAGCCGCTGGTGGTCAGCCAGATGGACCGCTTGGGCAGCCCTGGTGTGGTGCGTGAAGTTGAAGGTTCGGGCTTTGGCTTTCGCACGCTGCGGCGTCTGGACCCGGCTGCAGTGGCGCAGCCGCACAGCTGTCGCATGCTGCGGCCCGATTGAGTTCATTTCGCTGCGAACAAGGACCCCCCCATGCGCGCCACCATGCTAGCCCTGCCGGGCTCCAAGATCCGCGAAGTGGCCAACGCCGGCCTGGGCCGCGGCGATGTGTTGGCTTTCTGGTTTGGAGAGAGCGACGAGGTGACGCCCGAGCCCATCCGCCAGGCCGCTGCCGATTCTTTGATGCGCGGCGAGACGTTTTATTCCCACAACCTGGGCCTGCCTGAACTGCGCCATGCGATAGCGCAGTACGCCAGTGGCCTGCATGGCACGGTGGCTATGGATCGCATTGCCGTCACGTCGTCGGGAGTCACTGCGCTGATGCTGGCCATGCAGTGGCTGTTGAGTCCGGGTGACGAACTGGTGGCTGTTGTGCCGGTGTGGCCCAACCTGACGGCGCAGCCCCAGATCCTGGGCGCCCAGGTGCGGCGCGTGGCATTGCGGCCGCAGGCTGGCGCCTGGCGCCTGGACATGGACGAGTTGCTGGCCGCCGTGACGCCGCGCACGCGTGTGCTGCTGGTCAACGCACCCAACAACCCCACCGGCTGGACCCTGACCGTGGATGAGCAGGCTACCTTGCTGGCCCACTGCCGCCGCACCGGCACCTGGATCGTGGCCGACGAGGTCTACGAGCGGCTTTACTACAGCGGTGCCCCGGGCCAGGCAGCACCCAGTTTCCTGGACCAGGCGCAGCCTGGTGACCGCCTGGTGGTGGCGCAGAGTTTCAGCAAAAGCTTTTTGATGACCGGCTGGCGGCTGGGCTGGTTGGTGCTGCCGGCGCCCGAAACCGCCGCCGGCGCTGGCGCCATGGACGCCATGGGCAAGCTGCTGGAATTCAACACCTCGTGTACGCCCGTGTTTGTGCAACAGGGGGGTTTGGCTGCACTGGCCCTGGCGGGTGAACTGGTGCCGCGGGTGGTGGCCCACCTGCAGGCTTGCCGCAACCGGCTGCTGACCGGTTTGGAGTCCTTGCCAGGTGTCACCGTGGCGCGTCCGCCGGGGGGCATGTACGCTTTCTTCCGTATCGAAGGCCAGCGTGATTCACTGGCCCTGGCCAAGCGCCTGGTTGCCGAACAGGGCCTGGGCCTGGCGCCCGGAGCGGCGTTTGGCGACGAAGGCGAAGGCTGGCTGCGCTGGTGTTTTGCTTCGTGCGATCCGGCTCGGCTGGACGCCGGGTTGGTGCGTTTGCGGCTGTCATTGACGCCGTAGTCGGGTTCTGGCAGGGCCTTTGGGGTCTGCCTGTAAGCTTGGCCCTATAATCACCGGTTGCTCAAACACTGGGCCGCCATCAACCAGGGCGGAACAGGTGGGGGCAAAGCACGGCGCCGGTCGGTTTCACTGGCGTGCGCAAGTCGAATCTGGAAACCCTCAGGCACGGACGCCGCCTTGGCAGCCGTGGCGGGGCGGTTTCCTCACAAACCCAAGGAAATCTCATGAGCCTGGCCACCGCCACCACCGCTGAAATTATCAAGACCCATGGCCGCGGCGTTGCCGATACCGGCAGCCCCGAAGTGCAGGTTGCGCTGCTCACCGCGCGCATCAACGAACTGACGCCCCACTTCAAACAGCACGCCAAAGACCACCACGGTCGCCGTGGCCTGCTGAAAATGGTCAACGCGCGCAAGCGTCTGTTGTCCTACCTGAAGGAAAAGGACGCCGAGCGCTACACCGCGCTGATTGCCAAGCTGGGCCTGCGCAAATAAAGCCTGAATGGGCCACGTCGCAGCGGTGGCCCCTTGTTGTTCGAAGGCTTGATCACTGGCATCTACCAACCAAACAGGGCTGCATTTGCTGTGTCATTCCAACGGCGCAACTGTTCACAAACCACCGCTCAACGGGCGGGGGGTGCAAGACAGGGCTTCACTGGAATGGCATGACGCTGCCCACCGCATCACACAGGACGACACCGCATGAGCATGTTCAACAAAATCACCAAGACCTTCCAGTGGGGCCAACACACCGTCACGCTGGAGACCGGCGAAATCGCGCGCCAGAGCAACGGCGCTGTGATGGTCAGCATGGACGACACCGTGGTGTTGGCCACCGTGGTAGCGAAGACCGACGCCAAGGCCGGGCAAGACTTTTTCCCGCTGACGGTGGACTACATCGAAAAGACCTACGCTGCTGGCAAGATACCGGGCAGCTTTTTCAAGCGTGAAGGCCGCCCCAGCGAACTTGAAACGCTGACCAGCCGCCTGATCGACCGCCCGATCCGCCCGCTGTTTCCTGAAGGCTTCTTGAACGAAGTGCAAGTGGTGGTGCATGTGTTGAGCTTGAACCCCGAGGTGCAGGCCGACATTGCCGCCATGATCGGCACCAGCGCTGCGCTGGCCATCAGCGGCATCCCGTTTACCGGCCCCATTGGCGCGGCCCGTGTGGGTTATGTCAACGGCGAATACGTGTTGAACCCGGGCAAGACGCAATTGATCGGCAGCAAGATG
>JANNMQ010000010.1:0-1602 GCA_031398045.1 Rubrivivax sp. | reverse complement strand
CCTGCAGGCCGACAGCCACTCCGCCACCGGTCAGGCCGTAGTCGCGGGTCCTGGCCCGGGTCAGGTGGGCCGACACACCGACTTCACCCTCGGTGGCGTTGCTGCCGATCAGGGCCCACGGCGTGATGCCACCGCCCGCGGCGCCGTCCACGCTGCTCACACCGCCCGTCAACAGCAGCTTGCCGGTGGCAGCGTTTGCCAGGCCGGCCGCAAGCAGCAGCAAGCCGGCCGCCAACGCCGGCAGGGCAGTGAGGTTTGCGGTAAACATGTGGCTTGCTGAGTGACGGCAGATCGTAAAGTTTCAGTCCGCAGGCCGCCCGGAGGGGCAAGCCGCGCGCGCTTTTGCGCTGCAACAGGCGGCACTGGTTAAACTCGGGCTCGCACTACTTAGTCTAGCAAACGCTTGAAGAATATTGCCTGGTTGCTTGCCCTCGTGCTGACGCCGCTGTCGGCTGCCACTGTCCAGATCCAGGTTCTGGATGGCGCTGGAAAGCCGTTAGCCGACGCTGCCGTGTTTCTGGAGTCGCGTGATCAGAAGCTCAGCGTCAAGCCCGCGAGCGGCGCCGAAATGGCGCAGAGCAAGAAGCAGTTCGCCCCCAAGGTGATGGTGGTGCCAGTGGGTACGGCAGTGGCATTTCCGAATCGCGATACGGTGCGCCACCACGTGTATTCGTTCTCTCCGACCAAGACCTTCGAGATCAAGCTGTATGCCGGATCCGACGCCAATCCGGTGTTGTTTGATCGCGCCGGCATTGCGGTGCTGGGCTGCAATATCCACGACAACATGACGGCCTGGGTGGTGGTGGTCGAAACCCCCCATTACGGGCGCAGCGCGCAGGCGGGCACGGTGGCGCTGAACAACGTTCCCCCCGGCAACTACCGGCTGCGGGTCTGGCATCCTGCCATGCCGGTAGGTGCGCCACCGATCGAACAGGCCCTGTCGGTTGGCTCCGGCGACTTGAGCAGCACGGTACGCCTGAGCGGACTGGCGCCGTGATGTTTCCGTGGCGGCCCGATCACTGGGGCCTGTCGTCGCGCATCGTTGCCTTGTCGCTGATGCTGTTGTTGCTGGTGCAGGCGGCGGTGTTCAGCGTGGTGCGTATCGGCGTGCAGCAAAGCGCCTTCAGCCAGGTGACGCAGGAACTGCAGGTGGGCGAACGCGTCTGGCGTCGTCTGCTGGAGCAGAACGCGCAAAAGCTGATACTGGGAGCAGCGGTACTGGCCGCCGATTTTGGTTTCCGCTCGGCCGTCAGCAGTGGTGATGTGGCCACCATCCGCTCCGCGCTGGAGAACAACGGCGAACGCATCGGCGCCACGGTGACGGCGCTGCTCGACACCAGCCTCGCAATCAAGGCGGTGGGTGAGGGCCAGGACGAGCAGGCGCTGGCGGAGACTTTGCAACGCATGGCCGGGCCGCTGTCGCGCAATGTCCAGGGCAGCCAGATTGCGCTGGTCGACGGTTTTCCCTACCAGTTCGTGATGGTTCCGATGAAGGCGCCGCTCATCGTCGGGTGGGTGCTGATGGGTTTCCCGATCAACCAGAAACTGGCCGACGACATGCGGGTGTTGTCCGACATGCACATGGCGCTGGTCAGCAAGAGC
>JANNMQ010001159.1:0-1651 GCA_031398045.1 Rubrivivax sp. | reverse complement strand
TGTTTTTCCTGGGCGAGATCTACATCGACCTGGCGCTGCCGCTGGACGCCCCGGCCAGTGCCCACTGCGGGCAGTGCAGCGCCTGCATCGGTGCCTGCCCCACGGGGGCCATCGTGGCGCCCTACCGGCTGGACGCGCGGCGCTGCATCAGCTACCTGACCATCGAACACGCGGGCGCCATTGACGAAGCCTTGCGGCCGCTGGTGGGCAACCGCATCGTCGGTTGCGACGACTGCCAGCTGGTTTGCCCATGGAACAAATACGCCCAACGCAGCACGCTGGCCGACTTCGATGCCCGTGCACCCTGGGGTTCATCCACGCTGTTGCAGCTGTGGGGCTGGGACGAAGTGCTGTTTTTGCAGCACACCGAAGGCAGTGCACTGCGGCGAATCGGCTTTCAACGCTGGCGCCGCAACCTGGCGGTGGCACTGGGCAATGCGCTGCGGGAGGCTGCCCCCAACAATGTGGGGCCGTTGCAGCAAGCTCTGCAGGCTGCACCCGAACACCAGGCGGCTGCACAACACCCGCTGGTGGCTGAACACATCGGTTGGGCTTTGGCGCAACGGGCTGTGAAACCCTGACGGCGGGTTTCTGCCGTGAAGGCGAGAGGAGCGAACGCCGTCAATTCAGGCCCGCTGACAGCGCGCGCCAGGCGGCCAGCCACAGTGGCAGCGTGGCCAGGCCCAGCACCGTCGACAGGGTCACCAGGCCCGCGGTGTAGGGCCCATGCCCGCCCATGCGCACGGCCAGTACGTAAGCGGTGCTGGCGGTGGGCAATGCAGCAAAAGCCACCAGCACCAACTGCTGGGCGCTGCTCAGACCCGACAACAGCGCCAGCACCAGGGCACCGGCCGGCAGCACCGCGTGGCGGATGGCCAGCAGCGCTGCGGCCAGCCCGGGCGCCAGCCGCAAGGCGCCCATCTGCAAGCCCGCGCCCACGGCCAGCAGGCCCAGCGGCAAGGCCGCACCGCCCGCGCGCGCCAGGGTGGTCTGCGCCAGCGCGGGCAATTGCAGCCCCAGCGCGTTGAACAGCAGCCCCGAGGCCGCCGCCAGGATCAGCGGGTTGCGCAGCAGCTCGCGGGTGTAACCCTGGCCACCATGCCGCGCCAGGGGCCACACCGCAGCCACGTTCACCACCGGAACTGAAATGGCCACCAGCAACGCCATCCAGGCCAGTCCGGGCCCGCCAGCCAGCCTTTCGCCCATGGCCAGTGCCACATAGGTGTTGAATCGAAAAGCCGTCTGTGCGCCCGATGCATGCAGCCTGCTGTCCACACCGGGTGCGGCGCGCAGAGCCAGTGCCAGTGCGATGCCCAGGCCGGCCAGCACCAGTGCCGCCGCCACCAGCGGCGCTGCGCTGGCCAGCGTCAACGGGTGGCGCACGATGGACCCAAAGAGCAGCGCAGGGAACAGCACCAGATAGACCAGCTGCTCCACGGCGTCCCAAACGGGCCGCTTCAGCGCTGTGTAGCGGCAGATCAAGGCGCCTGCAACGATGAGCACGATATCGGGCAGCAGCAACAGGGCATCAGACATGGTTGCAAGTATCGATGCGCTGCCGGGCCCAGGTTCGATCTGGCTTGCCTCAGGCCAACCCGCCACGGGCCGATGTCGGCGGCCCGGCAGGCTGCGGCGTTGTGCCTGCTAAGGT
>JANNMQ010001135.1:0-10263 GCA_031398045.1 Rubrivivax sp. | reverse complement strand
CCACCCAGCCGGCGGCAGCATCGTGATGAACTTCAGCGCCAACCTGCTGGGGCTGGACAACGCCGCCACGCCGCTGGGGCTGAAAGCGATGCGCGAGTTGCAGGAGCTCAACCCGCAGAAGGACGTGGCGAGCAACCCGATGATCATGTTTTTGGTGCTCAACACCGCCGGCATCACGCTGATCCCCACGTCGGTGATTGCCATCCGCCAGACGATGGCGGCCGAACAGGGGTTGACGGGCTTCAATGGCGCGGACATCTTTTTGCCCACGCTGATCGGCACCTTCATCTCGTTTGCAGCCGGGCTGGTGGCGGTGGCCTGGGTACAGCGCATACGGCTGTTGTGCCTGCCCGTCGTGGCCCTGTTTGGGGGTTTTGCGGCGTTGATGGCGCTGCTGTACTTCGGCCTGCGTGGTTTGCCTGCTGACCGCATGGCGCAAGCCATCGGTGTGATTGGCGCGGGTGTGATCCTGGCCGTGATTGCGCTGTTTGTGGCCGCTGGCGCCTGGCGCCGCATCAACGTCTATGAGGCTTTTGTTGAAGGCGCCAAGGATGGATTTGGCGTCGCGGTGCAGATCATTCCTTACCTGATAGCCATCCTGGTGGCGATCTCGGTGTTCCGCACTTCAGGCTGCATGGGGTATCTGGTCGGAGCCATAGCCGCCGGTGTGGCAGCCGTGGGCCTGAACACCGACTTTGTGCCCGCGCTGCCCGTGGGCCTGATGAAAACGCTGTCAGGCAGCGGCGCGCGCGGCCTGATGGTGGACGTGATGAAGACCTATGGCGTGGACTCTTTCCAGGGCAAGCTGGCGTGCATCATCCAGGGCAGCACCGAAACCACCTTTTACGTGCTGGCGGTGTACTTCGGCAGCGTGAACATCCGCAACACACGTTACGCGCTGACCTGTGGCCTGGTGGCCGACGCGGTGGGGCTGGTGGGCGCCATCTTGGTGGGCTACGCCTTTTATCACTGAGCCCCGGGCACCGAAACAACCGCTCAGCCGGCGCGCCGCGGCAGCGTCCAGTTTGGTCGCACCCAGTGGCAGGTGTAGCCGTTGGGCTGGTGTTGCAGGTAGTCCTGGTGTTCGGGCTCGGCCTGCCAGAAGGGGCCGGCGGGTTTGACCTCGGTGGTTACCTTGCCCGGCCACAGGCCCGAGGCGTTGACGTCGGCGATGGTGTCAAGCGCCACCTGGTGCTGCGCCTCACTGGTGGTGTACAGCCCCGACCTGTACGACGCCCCGCGGTCGTTGCCCTGGCGGTTGGGCGTGCTGGGGTCGTGGATCTGGAAGAAAAACTCCAGCAACTGGCGGTAGCTGATCGTCTCGGGGTCGAACACGATCTCCACCGCCTCGGCGTGGCTGCCGTGGTTGCGGTAGGTGGCGTTGGGCACGTCGCCACCGCTGTAGCCCACACGCGTGCTGATGACGCCGGGCATCTTGCGGATCAGTTCCTGCATGCCCCAGAAGCACCCGCCGGCCAGCACGGCCGTTTCACTGCGACTCATGAACAACTCCTTGTGGTGGTTTCAGCGTCGGTCAGGTGACCACGCAGCGCATGCGGTCGCATGCCACTGGGGCACATTACACACAACTGCGACCCATGAGATTTGACCATGCCATCACCCAGCGTATTCACCCAGGCTGACGGGCCCGTTGTCACCGTCACCCTGCACCGGCCCGAGCGGCGCAATGCCGTCGACCGGCCCACGGCCACGGCCCTGCAGCAGGCTTTTGATGCCTTTGAGGCCGACGACGCACTGAAGGTGTTGGTGTTGACCGGCGGTGGTGGTGAGTTTTGTGCCGGTGCCGACTTGAAGGCGTTGGCCGACCCGGCCTTGCGCAACCACATCGAAAACACCGGCACCGCACCCGGCCCGATGGGGCCCACGCGGGGCCACTTCAGCAAACCCGTGATTGCCGCCATCGAAGGCCACGCCGTGGCCGGCGGCCTGGAACTGGCCTTGCTGTGCGACCTGCGCGTGGCCGCGCGCAGCGCGGTGCTGGGCGTCTTCTGCCGGCGCTGGGGCGTGCCGCTGATCGACGGCGGCACCGTGCGCCTGCCGCGCATCGTGGGCATGGGCCGCGCGCTGGACCTGATCTTGACCGGCCGTGCCGTGCAGGCCGACGAGGCTTTGGCGATGGGGCTGGTGAACCGCGTGGTGGACGACGGGCAGGCGCTGGCGCAGGCGCAACTGCTGGCGCGGCAGTTGGCCGCATTCCCGCAGGCCTGCCTGCGCGCGGACCGGGCTTCGGCCTATGCGCAGTGGGACTTGCCGCTGCACGCGGCGTTGCAACAAGAGGGCGCGAACGCCTACGACGTGGTGGCCACCGAAGGCCTGGGCGGTGCGGCCCGCTTTGCCGGCGGTGCCGGCCGGCACGGCCAGGCCGCGGACGCCTTGTAGACGCCCAGCGGCTGCCCGTATCGGCGTGGCCGTGGCCAAGCGCAGGTTGCGGCTTCGATGCTGCATCCGCCGCCACGCGCAGCGCGTAAGCTGGCGGCATGGCATGGATCAAACCCACCCTCATCAGCGGCCTCGCCGCGGCGGCGCTGTTGCTGGCACTGGGCGCCTGCGCGCCGCTGGCGACGCTGAACGCACTGGCGGCCACCGACAACCACAGCCGCGTGACCGATGTCGCCTACGGCGCGCTGCCCCGTCAGCGGCTCGACATCTACCGCCCCACCGGCGTGGCGCCGGCCGGCGGCTGGCCGGTGGTGGTGTTCTTCTACGGCGGCTCGTGGAACAGCGGCGAACGGGCGCAGTACGGCTTCGTCGGTGCCGCGCTGGCGTCGCGCGGCATGCTGGCGTTGGTGGCCGACTACCGGCTCTACCCCGAGGTGCGCTTTCCAGACTTCCTGGCCGACAGCGCGCAGGCACTGGCCTTTAGCCTCACGCATGCGGCCGAACACGGCGGCAATGCGCAGCGGGTGTTTGTGATGGGCCACAGCGCGGGTGGCTACAACGCAGCGATGCTGGCCTTGGACGCACGCTGGCTGGCCGCCACTGGCCACGCGCCACGCGAGCTGGCCGGCTTCATCGGCCTGGCCGGGCCGTACGACTTCCTGCCCATGACCAACCGCGACGCGCAACCGGTGTTCTTCCATCCCAACTACCCACCCGGCACGCAGCCGATGGCGTTTGCCAGCGCCGCGGCGCCGCGCAGCTTTCTGGCCGCGGGCCGCAACGATGCACTGGTCGACCCTGAACGCAACACGGCAGCGCTGGCAGCGCGGTTGTCAGCTGCCGGCGTGCCGGTCAGCCTGCACCGCTACGAGCGGGCCAACCATGTGACCTTGATTGGCGCTTTCGGCCTGCCCCTGCGCTGGCTGGCGCCGGTGCTGGACGACGTGGCCGGCTTCGTGATGAACGCGCCACCTGCTGCCAGGACCTGAGCGCGGACACGGGGCCGCCAGGCGCAGGCCAAAACGCCTTTTTTCTCGCCCGGTTGAATCCGCAGCCGCTGCCCGCGCGCTCTAAGGAGGTGTTGTTGCATCACTTCCCAGGAGCCTCCCATGTCCTCTGCGCACCCACCGGCCTTTGTTTGCTTGCTGCTTCCCGTCCTTGTGTTGCTGCGCCTGATCGCAGCTTTAGCGCCATTCCTTGCGGGCACAAGCCGGTGGCGCAGGCGGGCGCTGCTGCTGACGGCATTGGTTGGTGGCGCCCCTGCAGCCTCTGCGTCCTTGGACGCCGCTGTACACACCCGCCTGGATGCTGAACTGCGATGCCTGTTGGGGGTTTATGCCCTGCCGGGGCACCGTTCGGTGACCATCACGGGCGCCAACGCACAGCGGCGTGTTCTGCACTTCACGCTGTGGGACGGCCGGTTTGCAGACTTGAAGGAATCCGGTAACGGGGCCTGGGCCGGCGGATCGCTTGTGATCCAGTTCCAGCCCTGCAGCGTGGGCACGCTGAAGCTCACACTGGGCGAAACGGTGGCGCAGGGGCAACGCCTGCGGCTGGTGGAGAAGCCCACCACCTTCACGAGCGACGCCATCCTGCTGCAGGGCAAGCTGGTGTTGCCGCCCGGCGGCCACGCGCGAGCATTGGCCGTGTGGGTTGAGGGGTCGAACAACAACCCGTCCACCGACGATGCTGTCTGGCCCTACGAACTCGCGCGCAGGGGCGTGGGCGTGTTTGTCTACGACAAGCGGGGCACGGGCGCGTCCGCAGGCCAGCCCACTTCTGACTTCCATGCGCGCGCCCGCGACACCGCAGCGGCTGTTCAGGAAGCGCGGCGCCTGGCGCCAGACATCGCCCGGGTTGGGGTGATCGGCGGCAGCCAGGGCGGTTGGGTGGCGCCGCTGGCCGCCCTGTTGGTACCCTTGGACTTTGTCGTTGCAGCCTTTGCGATGGCCGAAGGCCCGATCGCCCAGGACCGGGCGTTGGTGGCTCAACAACTGCGCGAAGCCGGCTTCGATGAACGCGCTCAGGTTCAGGCTCAGGAACTGACCACCATCACCGAGAAGATCGTGCGTTCCAACCTGCAAGGCGGCCTGGCCGAACTGGAAGCCTTCAAAAAACAGTTTGCAGGCGCGCCGTGGCTCAGCGCCCTACAGCCACGCTCCTACACGGGCCTGTTCCTGAAGTTCAGTGCCGAGGACATCAAGAACAACGGCCCTGCCCTCGCGCAGGGGCTGAGCTTCGACTTTGAACCACGGCCGGTGCTCGACACGATCAAACCACGCCAGCTTTGGCTGCTGGGCGGCAACGACCGCCAGGCGCCGAACGCAGGCACCCAGGCCATTCTTCGGCAGCTGCAAAAGCAGCGACGCCCCATCGCGGTGGTTGTTTTTCCGAAGGCCGACCATGGTTTGATCGAGCCCAGACCGACGCACAACGGCGTGACCATGGCCTATGCCGCCAAACTGTTCGACCTGACTGCGCGCTGGATCCAGCACCACAAACTTCCGGCATCAGGACCCTGGGTGAACATGCCGGCTGCCCCTTGAAACTTGTTACCTGCACTGCGAGCCTGCCATGTCTGCTGAGAACTCCTTGACCTTTGGTCATCTGGTCATACCCGTCCTTGGGCTGTTGATCCCCATCGTGGCCATCGTGGCGCACTACCTGGGCAAGGCCTACAGCGACCGCCAGCGGCACCAGACGCTGCGCGAGTTCGTGCGTGCCGGGCAACCTGTGCCGCCCGAGCTGCTGGCCGAGCCGCAGGGCAGCGACTGGCAGCGCCCACCGCACATCCAGCCCGGCAAGGGCAACCCCAACCGCATCTTGCTGCCCGGCGCCATCAATCTGGGGCTGGGCTTGGGGCTGATGGGCTTGTTAGCGGTGATGAGTCCTGGCGCGTGGTTTTGGGCCATAGGCCTGCTGCCCTTGTGCCTGGGGCTGGGCCTGGTGGTGCTCTGGGCGGTGGTGCGCAAACAGCAGCCCGGGCCGTGACACCCAGCGCCGCAGCGGCGCAGAAACTGCAAGAAGACCCGCTGGTGGCCCGCGCAGCCGCCGGCGACAGCGCTGCCTTTGCCGAGCTCGTGCGCACGCACCAGGGCTATTTGCGCAAACTGCTGGGCCGCGTCTGCCGCGGTGACCAGGGCCGGGCCGACGACCTGGCCCAAGAGGCCTTCGTGCGCGCCTGGCGTGCCTTGCCCCAGTTCCGTGGCGAGGCCCGCTTTCGCACCTGGCTCACGCGCCTGGCCTATTCATCACTGGCGGCCGAACGGCCGTCACTGCCCCTGCTGGACGACGTCTCATCAGACAGGGACGGGCTCGATGCCCACAGCGACTTCGCCCCGGGCGTGGACTGGCGCATCGACCTGACCGCGCCCTGGATGCCTTGAGCGAACCACAGCGCCACGCACTGTTGTTGACCTACGGTGCCGACCTCAGCCACGTCGAAGCGGCCCTGGTGCTGGGCTGGCCGCTGGGTACGCTGAAGACCCAGGTTCTGCGCGGCAAAGCCCGCCTGCGCACACAGTTGCAGGCATGGAGGCCCGCGACATGAACCCCCACGACACTTCATCAGGTGACGAAACCATGGACACCCCTTTTGACCAAGCACTTCTGAACCACTTCCAAAGCGACGCCGAACCCGACGACGACGGTTTCAGCCAGCGCGTGATGGCGGCGCTGCCCGCGCACACGGTGCAAAGGCCCATCCGCTGGGCCGAATGGGCCTTGCGCGCACAGTGGGCAGCCCTCAGCGGGGCCGGCTGCGGCGTTGCGGCGCTCACGTCCATCACCGAAGGGCGGGTGGACGGTGTGCAAGGTCTGGCAACCTACACCTTGATCGGCCTGCTGATTTTCTGGGCCGTACCCAGCCGCTGGAGTCGCGGTTGAATGGTTAACCTGCAAACGGTGGTCTCTGTTGCCGCATCCATCCACCCCGGGAGCCCAAGGTGCAACCGTTCCGAGCTGCCATCGTGGCCTTGTGCTGGGCCTGCATCGACACCACCACCAGGGCCGGCAGCGAAGCACCGCTGACGGACCGCGCGGCATCTACGCCGATGCTGCAGGCCGGCAGCTGGAGACCATCGCCGGCCAGTGACCTTGCCTGGCCGCGTCTCGACAACCCGGTTGCGGCCAGCACCTGCCGCTACACCGTGCCGCCTGACCTGGGCGACGGCATCCACACCGGCGCCGCCACTGCCCTGGGCCTGGGCCCGGCCGTGCTGGAGCAGCCGGTTCAAGACACGGGCTGGTGATGGTGTTCACCGGTGGCGACTACAACTCTGGAACCGCGCCGCCCAACCGCATGCTTTCGTCGCTGATCGTGCCGGCGCCAGCAACGCAGGCAACCTCCCGCGGCGGCGTGGTGCCGCGCTGCAGCAGCATGCAGTCGCCATAGCTGAAGAAACGGTAGCGCTGTGCGATGGCGTGGCGGTACAGCGCCATCACTTGCGTGTGGCCGGCAAAAGCGCTAACCAGCATCATCAGCGTGCTCTTGGGCAGGTGGAAGTTGGTCAGCAGCGCGTCGACGACGCGGAATTCGAAGCCGGGCGTGATAAAGATGCGGGTTTCGCCCGTGAAGGGCGCCAGAGTGCCGCCGCGCTGCGCGCCAGCGTGCTGCGCCGCCGATTCCAGCGCGCGCAGCGTGGTGGTGCCCACCGCCAGCTCGCGGCCGCCAGCGGCTTGTGTGCGCTGGATGGCCGCCACCGTTTCGGCGCTGACATCGAACCATTCGCTGTGCATGCGGTGTTTGCTCAGCTCGTGTTCGCGCACCGGCTGAAAGGTGCCGGCGCCCACGTGCAATGTCACCGCCACGCGCTGCACGCCGCGGGCCTGCAGAGCGGCCAACACGGCTTCATCGAAATGCAGCGCCGCCGTGGGCGCGGCCACCGCGCCGGGGTGCTGCGCAAACACGGTCTGGTAGCGGCGCTCGTCGTCGGCGGTGTCGGCGTGCGTGATGTAAGGCGGCAGCGGCACGTGGCCGTGCTGCTGCAGCAGCGCCAGCGGGTCGGCCGGCAAACGCAGATGGAACAGGCTGTCGTCAGGCCCCGTGCGGCCCAGCACAACGGCGTCAAAGGCGTCGGCAAACCGCACCACACCACCGGGGCGCGGCGACTTGCTGGCGCGCAGGTGGGCCCAGACTTCGAACACGCCGTGCTCGGCACCGGGCAGCACCCTTTCCACCAGCGCTTCCACCGCGCCGCCGCTGCGCTTGTAGCCCTGTAGCCGCGCCTTGATGACACGCGTGTCGTTGAAGACCAGCAGGTCGCCGGGCTGCAGCAGGCCGGGCAGGTCGGCGAAGTGGCGGTCCACCGGCGGCTGGCGCTGCACGTCGGCCCGGCCGTCCAACAGGCGTGACGCGCTGCGCTCGGACGCAGGCTGCTGGGCGATCAGCTCGGGCGGCAGTACAAAGTCGAAGTCGGCCAGCGTGTAGGCTGTGGGCGGCGTTGGCGGTGGTGCGGGCTGCACAGGGGGGTTCGGCATGAAGGAGTCGAGGCCAGGGCAGCCCGCGTGAACAAGTCCAAAATTGTTTCATGCCCGCCGCCTCACCCCAGAACCCCACCGACGCCCCGCCTGCGCCAGCACCCAGCAAGCCCGCGGCCGACAAGCTGTCGGGCCCGGCGCGGGCGATGGCCAAGCTGGGGCTGAAACGCGACATCGACCTGGCGCTGCACCTGCCCATGCGCTATGTGGACGAAACCCGGCTGCGGCCCATCGTCAGCCTGCGCGACGGCGACACCGCGCAGGTGCAGGGCACGGTGCTGGAGTGCCGGGTCGAGACCAAGTCGCGCCGCCAATTGCTGGTGAAATTGGCCGACGGCAGCGGCGGCGAACTGCTGCTGCGGCTGCTGCACTTTTACCCGTCGAACCAGAAAACCCTGGCCGAGGGCCAGCTGGTGAGGGTGCGCGGCGAAGTGCGCGCTGGCTTTTTGGGCCGCGAGATGGTGCACCCCGAGTTTCGCGCAGTGTTGCCCAGCACGCCACTGCCCCAGGCACTGACGCCCGTGTACCCCAGCTCGGCCCAGCTGCCCCAGGCCTACCTGCGCAAGGCCGTGGCGTCGGGCCTGGCGCGCGCGGCGCTGCACGAGCTGCTGCCGCCGCAGGTGGTGCCCGCCGGGCTGCCCACGCTGCGCGAAGCGGTGCACCTGCTGCACCACCCACCGGCGCAGCTGGTCGCCGCCACGCTGGAAGACCACAGCCACCCGGCCTGGCAGCGGCTGAAGTTTGAAGAGCTGCTGGCGCAGCAGATTTCTCAAGCGCAGTCACAGGCCACGCGGGCGCTGCTGCACGCCCCAGCGTTACGGCTGCCGACGGCCCCAGATGGCGCGGGCGGCACAGGCGGCAAGGGCGGCGGCGCCCTGTTTCACCAGCTGCTGCAGGCCTTGCCCTTCAAGCTGACCGCCGCCCAGCGCCGCGTGGTGGACGAAATCGCCGCCGACCTGGCGCGCCCGCACCCGATGAACCGGTTGCTGCAGGGCGACGTGGGCTCAGGCAAAACCGTGGTGGCCGCGCTGGCCGCCGCCATCAGCATGGGCGCCGGCTGGCAATGTGCGTTGATGGCGCCGACCGAAATTCTGGCCGAACAGCACTTTCGCAAGCTGGTGCAATGGCTGCAGCCGCTGGGCGTGACCACCGCCTGGCTGACCGGCAGCCGCAAAGGCAAACAGCGCCAGCAAATGGTGGCGCAGCTGGCCAGCGGCGAAGCGATGTTGGCGGTGGGCACCCATGCAGTGATTTCTGAAGACGTGGCGTTTGCGCGCCTGGGCCTGGCCATCGTCGACGAGCAACACCGTTTTGGCGTCGCGCAGCGCCTGGCTTTGCGGGCCAAACTTGCCCCGCAAATCCATGACATCGAAAAGCTGACAGCGGCGTCCATCGAACCCCACCTGCTGATGATGAGCGCCACGCCCATCCCGCGCACGCTGGCGATGAGCTACTACGCCGACCTGGCCGTCAGCACCATTGACGAACTGCCACCCGGCCGCACGCCCATCGTCACCAAAGTGTTTGCCGACGGCAAACGCAGCCAGGTCATTCAGCGCATCCGCCACGAAGTGCAACAAGGCCGACAGGTTTATTGGGTGTGCCCGCTGGTGGAGGAAAGTGAACACCTGGACCTGCAGAACGCCACCGCCACCCATGCCGAGCTGACGGCAGAAATGGATGGCCATCTGGTGGGCCTGCTGCACGGCCGCATGCCGGCAACTGAAAAGGCGGCGGTGATGCAGCTGTTTGGCAGCGGCGAGATGAAATTGCTGGTGGCCACCACGGTGATCGAAGTGGGCGTCGATGTGCCTAACGCCAGCCTGATGGTGATTGAACATGCCGAGCGTTTTGGCCTGGCGCAGCTGCACCAGCTGCGCGGCCGTGTCGGCCGCGGCGCGGTGGCCAGCGTGTGTGTGCTGCTGTACACCGGGCCGCTGTCAGCCACCGGCAAAAACCGGCTGCGGGCCATGGCCGAAACCAACGACGGTTTTGAGATTGCGCGGCGCGACCTGGATATCCGCGGCCCCGGCGAATTCATGGGCGCGCGGCAAAGTGGCGACGCGTTGCTGCGCTTTGCCGACCTGAGCGCCGATTCAGCCCTGCTGCAACTGGCCCGCGAATGCGCGCCACAGCTGTTGCGAGACCACCCCGCAGCCGCCGCAGCCCATGCCGCGCGTTGGCTGGACAGCCGAACCGACTACTTGAAAGCTTGAGCTTGGAACGTCGTCTTGCTGCGTACAGCCTGAAAGCGCAGGCCGCTCAGATGACCTGTCAGGCCGCTGCAGGCGTCGTAGGGGCCACCGTTGCAGGCCAAGACCGCCGCATGCGCGCCAGCTCATGGATCACCTCGGGCGGGCAGGCGCTGACCAGCAGTTCCTGTAC
>JANNMQ010000622.1:0-1911 GCA_031398045.1 Rubrivivax sp. | reverse complement strand
GGATGCGCTGCGCCGCGACGGCTACCGCCTCGCGCTGCTCGAAACCGGACCCGAGCAGACCGACGCCGTGCGCCTGTACGAGCGCTGCGGTTACACGCCGCGGGGCGTGTTCGGCCTCTACCCGGACAACGGCCTGTCGGTGTACTTCGCCAAGGCGCTATGAACTTCAGCGACGATCACTTCACGCTGTTCGGCCTGCCGCAGCGGCAGGCGCTCGACCGCGCCGATTTGGACGCGCGCCGGCGCGAACTGCAGGCGCAGGTGCACCCCGACCGCTTTGCATCTGAAGGCGCCGCCGCACAGCGCCTGGCCATGCAGTGGGCAGTGCGCGTCAACGAGGCCCACCAGCGCCTGAAAGACCCGCTCAGCCGCGCCGCCTACCTGTGCGAGCTGCGCGGCGTGCCGGTGCAAGCCGAAAGCAACACCACCATGCCCGCGGCCTTCCTGATGCAACAGATGGCCTGGCGCGAGGCGCTCGAAGAAGCCTCGGATGCCACGGACGTGCAAGCGCTGGACGGGCAGGTGGCGCGCGAGGAACGCCAACTGCTGGCCACCCTGACGACCCAGCTCGATGAAACGCACGACACCGCCGCCGCAGCAGCCCAGGTGCGCGCCCTGATGTTCGTGGCCCGCTTTCGCCAGGACATCGAGCGCCGCCTGGACCTGCTCGACGCCCACCGCTAGAACAACAGATGGCATTGCTGCAGATTTCCGAACCCGGCCAGGCGCCGGACCCGCACCAGCGGCGCATCGCGGTCGGCATCGACCTGGGCACCACGCACTCTCTCGTCGCGGCGGTGCGCCACGGCGTGCCCGAGTGCCTGCCCGACGCGCAGGGCCGCGTGCTGCTGCCGTCGGTCGTGCGTTACCTGGGTGCAGGCCGGCGCCAGATCGGTTTCGAGGCCCGCGCTGCGCAGGCCGAGGACCCCGAGAACACGGTCGTCTCGGTCAAGCGATTCATGGGCCGCAAGCTGGCCGACATCGCCGGCACTGCCAAGCTGCCTTACCGATTCGTCGACCAGCCGGGCATGGTGGCGCTGGCCACGCGCGAGGGCAACAAGTCGCCGGTGGAGGTGTCGGCCGAGATCCTGGCCAGCCTGCGCCAGCGTGCCGAAGACACCTTCGATGGCGAGCTGTTCGGCGCCGTCATCACCGTGCCGGCCTATTTCGACGACGCGCAGCGCCAGGCGACCAAGGACGCCGCGCAACTGGCCGGCCTGAACGTGCTGCGCCTGATCAGCGAACCGACGGCCGCGGCGGTGGCCTACGGCCTGGACAATGGCAGCGAGGGCCTGTACGCCGTCTACGATCTGGGCGGCGGCACCTTCGACATCAGCCTGCTGCGCCTGACGCGCGGCGTCTTCGAGGTCGTGGCCACGGGCGGCGACGCCGCACTGGGCGGCGACGACATCGACCAGGCACTGGCCGACTGGGCGCTGACGCAAGCGGGCGTCTCGGCCCTCAACGCGCACGACAAGCGCGCCGCGCTGGTGGCCTCGCGCGCCACCAAAGAAGCGCTGAGCAGCGCCGACAGCGCGTCCTGGCGCGCTGACCTGGCAGGTGGCAGGGTGGACATGCAGGTCACGCGCAGCCAGCTCGAGAGCCTGGCCCGGCCGCTGGTCGACAAGACACTGTCCGCGGTGCGCAAGGTGTTGCGCGACGCC
The DNA here is from genome assembly GCA_031398045.1 of Rubrivivax sp. Lineage (GTDB taxonomy): Bacteria > Pseudomonadota > Gammaproteobacteria > Burkholderiales > Burkholderiaceae_C > Rubrivivax. The sequence goes on along the minus strand of JANNMQ010000622.1, from coordinate 247 downwards.
AAGGAGCAGCGTGAGGCCGTGCAGGGCGTGGTGATGGTCGGCGGCAGCACGCGCATGCCGCTGGTCCGCTCGGCGGTCGGTGAGTTGTTCGGCAGCGATCTGCCAGGCAAGGTGCTGACCAACGTCAACCCCGACGAAGTGGTCGCCATCGGCGCCGCGATCCAGGCCCACGCCCTGGCCGGCAACGCCAGCGGCAACGGCGAAGCGGGCGATTTGCTGCTGCTCGACGTGATCGCGCTGTCGCTGG
>JANNMQ010001126.1:0-2627 GCA_031398045.1 Rubrivivax sp. | reverse complement strand
ATGTTGAAACGCGTCATCAGCGGGTCGGTGATGGGCAGCACACCGCTGGCGCGGCGCTCGACGAAAAACGGAATGACGCTGCCGCGGCTGCCCATCACATTGCCATAGCGCACCACGCTAAAGCGCAGCTCGCGCGACCCTCTGATGTTGTTGGCGGCCACAAACAGCTTGTCGCTGCACAGCTTGGTGGCGCCATACAGGTTGATGGGCGCAGCGGCCTTGTCGGTGGACAGTGCCACCACGCGCTGCACCTGGGCGTCCAGGCAGGCCTCGATCACGTTCTGCGCACCCAGCACATTGGTCTTGATGGCCTCAAAAGGGTTGTATTCGGCGGCCGGCACCTGCTTCAATGCAGCGGCGTGCACCACCACATCAATGCCCTCCATCGCGCGTTTCAGCCGGCTGGCGTCGCGCACGTCACCGATGAAAAACCGCAACTGCGGAAATTCGCGCGGCGAAAACAACTGCGCCATTTCGAACTGCTTAAGTTCGTCACGCGAAAAGATGACCAGCCGCTTGACGCCCGGGTAGCGTTGCAGCACGGTGCGCACAAAGGCTTTGCCAAAAGAGCCCGTGCCACCGGTGACGAGGACGGCCTTGTTGTTCAGCATGCTTCGGTACTCCTTGAAAATTCAGAAAAAATGGAAGGCCAGGCGGCGTTCAGAAAATATGGTCGTGCGCGTGACGGCAACGCGCGCGAAAGGTGTCGTTCTGGCGCCGCGTGTCGGCGCGAAAACGCGTCGGGTCGGCCAGCAGTTCTTGCACAGCTTGCAGCGCCTTGGCATGGTCCAGCAGCGCGATCACACCGTCACGCACCAAGGGCAGGCAGACGGTGTAGTCGATGGGCCAGCGCTGTTCGCCCACCTGCAGCACCAGGCTGCCGCCGTCCAGAAAAGGCGCCACGCCGGTGGTGGGTTCACCGTAGGCCAAGCACAGTTGCGTGGCCTCGGCCAACTGTTCCAGCGGTTGTGTGGTGTGCTGCACCAGGCGCGCCGCCGGCACCCCCAAGGCGCTGGACAGCACGCTGAGTGCCGGTGCCCCGGGCTTGGGGCGCAAGATCAGTTCCACACCGGCGTCTGCACACAAAGCGGCCAGTGGTTTGTAGAAAGCGGCCAGCGCATGCGCATCCACATGGCTCAGGCCTTCGGTCTGCATGCTGTTGAGCAGCAAGCACACGGTACTGACGCGTGTGTGTTCACGCTTGCTGGTGCGCTGTGCAAACCGCACCGGCCGCAAGGCCACGGCCTGACCCAGCACCGTGCGCGGCTGGCAGCCATAACCTGCACGTTCAACGGCTACCACCCTTCGGGCATGAGGCAGCAACATGCTGGGGTGGCCCGAATGCGGCACCACGGTGATGCCTGCGCCCAGCGCGTCGGCCAGCGTAAACAGCGGGCCATTGAGGCCGGCGTCCTGGTCGCTCAACAAAAAATGCGGCAGCGTGCCGGCCATGGCATCGAACAATGACAGGGCATTGACGGCTTGCCACTGGCAGCGCTGCGCCCAAGCCTGCACTTGCTGCGCACGCGCCAGTGGCCGCGGCAGCAGGTGGCCCAGCGTGTCTTCAAGCACACGGGCCGCACGCTGGCCATAGGCTTGTGCCGGCACTGCATGGACAGCAGCCGCTTCAGACAGCGGCCGCAACAGGGCGCCTCCGCGGTGCAAGGGCACGTCCCAAAACGGACTGGGCAGGTCCAGCGTGTAGCTGTGCGCGCGGGTCACTTCATCAGCCAGCCAGGCGCGATCGTAAAAGCAGGTGGGCACATGCGTGACAGCTGTAATGCGCGCCCCGGCCATGGCCGAGCGCACAGCGGTGGTGTCGAAGGCCGTGTCGTAGGCGTCTGCACGGTGCCAGCGCGCCTGGTCGTAGCTGTCGACGACGGCAAAGCGCCCTGGGTCCTGCGCCACCAGGTCGGTGCTGACGAAGGAGTCGAAATACATTTGCTGCGGCACCGTGGTGCGCAGCAAGCCAATGCGTTGTTCGGGAAAGTGGGCCTCGATCTGCGCGCCTATCTGGCGCGCTACGGCGGCTCTTTGCAGCGCCAGAAAAAACAGGCCCACGTCCCAGCCATGCAAGCTGGGCAGCGCGCCGGCTGCGGGCCACAGTGTTTTGCGGGCTTCGGTCAAGCGCAGGTCCACCAGCGTGGCCAACGTCATGGCTTCGGTGGCGGCACGGGCCTGAAAGTCGGGGTCGGGGAGCAGGCGCCGGAAGTCGCAATTGCGAAAACCCCGCACGGCCGCTTCGTCCAGCAAGCCAGGGTCGACAAACAGCAGCCGCTGGCCCTGCGCGATCTCTGGTTTTTCAGCCAGACGTGCGAGGTCACTTTTGTGCAACACCAATACGGCGTCGACAAAGGGTGTGGCCTGCGCGGTGCGTTGAGCCTCCTCGGCCGCTGCCGGCGCGTTGCGCTGCGCCCGCATCAAGGCGGTGGCGGTGGCGTCGGTGGGGTTGGTCATGCGCGGTGGCGGGCTGGAAACACGGGGTTCAGTTGGCATGCGTGGTGACGCGGGCTGCACGACGCAAGTCTGGTGTTTGAGGGGGCAGTGCAATCGGGGGAGTACGGGGCCGAACGGGGGGCTAATTCCGTTGGCTTGGGCTGGGGGCTGGGCCAGCCTTGAAACGCGGC
>JANNMQ010001114.1:0-2354 GCA_031398045.1 Rubrivivax sp. | reverse complement strand
CCCCCCGGCGCCCGGCGCGGCCTGGCAAACCCGCGCCCCTGGTGGGTGCTGTGGCCGACACAAGGCCCAGGGCCTGGTGGTGGTGTGCCCGAAGGTCTGGGTTTGCTGGTGCTGCTGGTGGTGCTGTTTTTGGCCGTGGCGGCCGGCGCCTGGCCTGTGGTGCGGCGGCTGACACGCCGGCTGGAATTGTTGAAGCAGGGTGTTGAAGCTTTTGGCGCAGGCGACCTGAAAATCCGGGTGGCCGAAGAAGGTGCCGACGAAGTAGGGGCACTGGCCGCCAGCTTCAACCGCACGGCCACGCGCATCCAGGCTTTGGTGCAGTCACACCAGAGCCTGTTGGCCAACGCCAGCCACGAACTGCGTTCGCCGCTGGCACGGTTGAAGATGGCGGTGGCCCTGCTGGACGAGCCTTTCGCCGATGAGCCCCAAGCGCCCGGGCGGCCCGCACGGCACGAACTGCCTGACGCCGGCAAGCAGGCGCTGAGACGCGAAATCCACACCAACATTGCTGAACTTGATGCGCTGGTTGACGAGGTGCTGCTGGCCAGCCGACTGGAAGGCGCCGAAGACCTGGGCCGCAGCGAGGCGGTGGACCTGGTGGCGCTGGCTGCCGTTGAGGGTGTCCGGGTGGGCGCCGTGCTGCAAGGACCACCGGCGGCGCCCGTGCAAGGCATCGAGCGGCTGCTGCGCCGCGCCGTGCGCAACCTGCTGGAAAACGCCCGCCGCTACGGCAGCACCAGCATTGAGATGACGCTGCAGCAGCGGTCTGGCCAGACCGAGCTTCGTGTCTGCGACCGCGGCCCCGGTGTGCCTGAAGCGTTCAGGGAGCGCATCTTCGAGCCCTTTTTCAGACTGCCGGGGCATGCCGAACGTGAAGGTGGCGTGGGCCTGGGGCTGGCCCTGGTGCGGCAGATTGCGCACCGCCATGGCGGGGCCGCGCGCTGCGAGCCGCGTGAAGGGGGTGGCAGCTGTTTTGTGCTGACACTGCCGGGGGGGTGAAAACTTGCGCAGCCTGCCGCGCCACCAGCGCCCGAATGTGCTTCTACGCCAAACGGCGGATGCTCACATGGCCTGGCGTTGTGGTGCCGGTAGCTCGCGAAGCTGCTGCGCCATCACCCAGGCCATGAAGGCGATCAAAGCCGCGCCTGCCAGCAGCAGCGCTGCGGTGCTGGCGGTCCAGAACCCGGGCGCACCACGCAGCGCCTGCGGTGTGTGCCCCGTCAAGTTGAAGGCCAGTACGTAACCACCGCCCAAGCCCACGCCCCACAGGGCCAGCACGTAGACCAGCATCGGCACGGTGACGATCTTGTGCGCCCGCAGAACAAAAGCGGCAATGATTTGCGCCGCATCGGCAACGTGAAACACCACCAGCCAGGCCACCAGGGGCAAGGCGGCGTTGATGACCGCGGCGTCACTGGTGTACAGGTTCAGCACCGGTTCGCGCAGGCCAAATACCAGACTGCCCAGCAGCGCAGCCAGCCCGCATCCCATGGCCAGCCCGTGCCAGCCCAGCCGCCTGGCGTCGTGGTGGTCGTTGGCGCCCAGGCGCTGGGCCACCAGGGTGCTGGTGGCATTGCCCACCGCCATCGGCACCATGAACAGCACCGACACCAGGTTGGCCGCCAGCTGGTGCGCCGCCACGGGCGTGGTGCCCAGACGAGCGATGAAGATGGCCATGAAGGCAAAGCCCGTGACCTCCACCATGATGGACGCGCCCATCGGCAGGCCCAGCGTGATGTGGTGGCGCAATGCGGCCGGATCGGGGCCGTCAAGACCACGACCGGTGATGCAAAAGCGTGCATAAAACGGGTCGCGGCGAATGATGGCCCACGCCGCCAGCACCTGCGCCCACATCGCCACGCAGGTGGCGATAGCGCAGCCCACCACGCCCAGCGCCGGCAGGCCCAGCGCCGGCACTCCAAACACCAGTGCGGTTGAAAGCGGCACTTTCAAAGCCAAGCCACCCAGTTGCAACGCCATCACCGCCTTGGGCCGCGACACGGCCGTGTTGAAACCGCGGTAGATGGTGAACAGCAGTGAACCGGGCAGTGCAAAAGCCAGCACCAACAAATAAGCCCGCACTTTGGCTTCTACCTCGGGCCCCACCTTGGCCAGCACCAGGAAGGGCCAGGGAAACACCAGCAGCAAACAGCCCACCACGGCCAGGCTTGCGGCCACCCACAGGGCCTGGTGCACCTGCCGGCCGGCTTGCTGCAACTGGCCTGCGCCGTACAGGTGGCCGACGATGGGTGACAAGGCCATCACCACACCCATCAGACCGATGAAGATGGTGATGTACACCGCCGACCCCACGGCCAGCGCTGCCAGGTCGGTGGCACCAGCACGGGCCACCA
>JANNMQ010001094.1:0-2412 GCA_031398045.1 Rubrivivax sp. | reverse complement strand
ACTGAAGGGCACGCGAATTTCCAGTGTGGGAATGACGTCCCTTGCTCAGCGTCGTTGCATCCCCTTGTCGCACTGCAAGTGCGACTGCGGGTCTGTGCCTAGCCTGGCGAAAAAATCCATCGATTTCATTTTGTAATGCCTTTGGTGAAACGGACTACCAGTGCGCAGCGTCCCAGTTGACATAGCCAGCGGCCACGTTCAGGTCATTGGCGCAGTTGTCGCCCACGTTGTCGTTGAAAGGCCCAGCCTGTTGGCCGCAGTCCGTGACGCGCGAAGCTTCAACTGCTCGCCCGGCTGCGCCGCTGCCCAGCGCGCCGCAGCGCGGCTCAATCGGGTGCGTAGCGCTGTCGCCGATCAGGTGAAGGTGGTCGTGGGTACAAAAGTCAGCGTTCATGCTGTTTATCCTGCGGAGGCAAGCGGTCAACTGCGGTTTCTAGGTTCAATGGTTTGCCGCCTTTGACGGAAGCTGTGCTCTAGGGACTTGATGAAGCGGGCACGGTGGTCCTTGGGTGTCAGCGCGGGGCACCACGCTCTTGCCTTCGGCCACCAGGATGTCGACGGCCCGCTGCACAGCAGGCGTCTGTTCGCCACCGAACAGTGATCGATATCGCTCCGTGTTGTGATGCAAGGGGTAGTCGCCGCCTTGGACCAGGCTTGCGCCCAAAGTAGAGGAACATGGCATGCACGAACCAAGCAGGTGGGCCCCCTACTGCGGCGAGGCGCCGGGCCCCGAGATCTGGCTGAGCCGCTGGAATCTGGACCCGGTGCTCGGTACATTGCTGCTGCTGCTTGCGCTGGCGCTGTGGCGCATGCCCGCGGATCAAGACCTCCCGGTCAGGCGGCGCTTGAGCCTGCGCTGCGCTTGGATGCTCACGGTTGTGCTCTATGTGTCGCCGCTGTGTGCCCTGAGCTCGACGTTCTTCACGGTGCGGGTGCTCCATCACATCGCGCTTGTGCTGGTGATGGCGCCGTTGCTGGCGTTCGGATTGGAACCCTGGCTGCGTCGTCTGCCGGCGCCGCTGTGGACCTCCACCGCCATCGCCACCGTGACCTTCTGGGCCTGGCACGCGCCGGCGCCCTACGCCGCAGCCCTGTCGTCGGTCTGGATCTACACGCTGATGCAGTTCACGTTGTTGGCCAGTGCAACGGCATTCTGGATCGCCGTGCGGCGGTCTGGCCCGGTCACGGCAATGGCGGCCATTCTGGCCACCACGGTGTCGATGGGGCTGCTGGGTGCCTTGATCACCTTTGCCGGGCAGCCGCTGTACGCCCCGCATTTTGCGTCGACACTGAGCTGGGGTGTTTCGCCGCTGCACGACCAGCAACTCGCTGGCATCACGATGTGGGCCCCGGGCAGCATCGCCTACCTGGCCGCCGCGATGTGGATCGGCTGGCACTGGTTGCACGCTGAACGTGCACGGGGTTTGCGGGTCGAGCCGGCATGAATCTTGTTGCCGCTATCGAATGGGCCGAGGGCTACAACCGGCGCGGCCTGTACTCGCCGATCGGCGTCACCTTCCACTGGGTGATGGCAGCGCTGATGATCTTCCAGCTGGTTTATGGCTGGTACCTGGGCTGGCAACCGGTGGGCGGGGACAAGTACGTTGGCTATCAGACCCATACGCAGGTCGGACTGACGATCATGCTGCTGGGCACGCTGCGCTTGTTCTGGCGCAGCCAGATGGGCGGCCCCGACAACGTCGACGAAGCGTCTTTTGCTGGCAAGGCCAGCGGCTTGCTGCAGGCCTGGTTCTATGTCAGTTTTTTTGCGCTGCCCATCAGCGGCTGGGTCATGTGGTCCACGTTGCCCAGCGACTTGCCGTTGTCGATCGCCGGTGTGATCCCGTTTCCGAACCTGCCTTTCGACCAGTTGTCAGAGGGTCTGCAGCAGCGCCTGATGCAGTGGGCTGCTACGGCGCACTTTTGGATGGTCTGGGCCACGGCGCTGGCCATTCCCGGCCATGCCGGTGCGGCCGTGCTGCACTACCTGATCAAGCGGGACAAGGTCCTGCCTTCGATGTTCGACCTCAACGGGCCGCAGGTGCCGGGCGTGATCGGATCTGTACCAGAGGGATCTGTATCAGAGGGATCTGTACCAGAGGGATCTGCGCCAGATAAAGGCTCAGCTGCCTGACCTCTTCGGGCTTGAGCTGCTGCGCCACCTTCAACATCACATGATTGCCGTCATTGCGCCTCTTCGAAACCTGCCAGTCCTGCAATTGCTGCGTCAGGTAGAAGGCCGGCTGGGCGTTCAACGGTGGCCCGTTGGCGGTGCCTGCCCCTTCGACGCCATGGCACTGTTCGCAGGCACCGGCATACAGCCCTGGGGTCGCCGCGGCAATGGCTTCCTCGTTGGCGGGCTGGGTTTCAAAAGGGAAGGCCTGCGGCTGCAGCGCGGCGTAGTGGTTGGCC
>JANNMQ010001034.1:0-3582 GCA_031398045.1 Rubrivivax sp. | reverse complement strand
GGGCCCCCCTCGACCCACCCCAGCAGGCGATGGTGGCGCTGGCTGTGCGTGCCCACCATTCAGGCACTGTTACAAGACCAGGAGCCCGCAGCCATGAACACCTTGATGATGACCTTGCAGCAGCCGCTGACGATGGCCACTCTGGCCCATTGCCTGGGCTTGGCCCCCACACCCAAAACCAGCAGCCTGCGCGCTGCTCAGCGCCGCCGCCAGCGGCAACGCAGCCGCTGTGCAGCGCTCAGCAGCTGCACCGAAAACTTGGCGCCGCAAGGGGACGAACAAGACGACGACGACCGCGCCAAAGGCTGCGGCTGGTTTGATTCCAGCCGCGACTTGCACCAGGGGCTGGTGGTGCTGGAACACAGTGGCGCCGAAGGGTTGGGCGCTGAGCTGCCGATCACCGTGTGGTTGAGCCTGGTGCTGGACGGCGCTGCGGGCGCGGCAGCGGCGGCGCCGGCGCCGGGTCTGTCGGTCAGGGCATGATGCGGCCTTGCAAACCCCTGTGTCCATAAAGGAGCTCCCTGTGACCGAACCCACCCGCTGGCGTATGGGCTTGATGTTGATGGGGCTGGCGGGTTGCCTGCTGGGGCTGCTGCAAGGCTGCGGCGATGCGGGCACCACCGACCGCAACAAGTCGCAGATTCGGTTGGTGAACGCCACCAGCGCTGTTGCAAGTACCGGCACCGGTGCCGGCGGTGGCTACGCCCAGCTGGCGCTGCGTCTGGACGATGTGCTGCGCCAGGGCCAGGTGGCCTACGGTGACAACGCCGTGTATGCCGAAGTGGACGACGGCAGCCCCAGCCTGACCATCCACAACCAGAACAACTCCACCACTGCGCTGCTGACGGCCAGCACCAACCTGGGCAAAGGCCGCTACTACACCAGCCTGGCCTATGGCGCCGTGGGCGCGCTGCGACAAATGCTGCTGGACGACAACCAGAACGAGCCCGACGCCAACAAAGCGCTGGTGCGCGTGCTGAATGCGGCGCCCGATGCGGGCGCGCTGGACGTGTTTCTCACCGGCGCTGACGAACAGCTGTCCACCGCGGTGGCGCTGCAGCCTGGTGCGGCGTACGGCACGCTGGGCTCTTGGCAGACGGTGGCCAGCACCGGCTGGCGTTTGCGGGTTACGGCAGCCAGCAACCGCGCCGACGTGCGGTTCGATGTGTCTGGCATCACTTTGGCCAGCCGCCAGATCGTCACGCTGGTGCTAACGCCAGGCAGCGGTGGTGTGCTGGTCAATGCGCTGCTGTTGACACAGCGCGGCAGCATCGCGCGGCTGGACAACACCCAGGCGCGTGTGCGTGTGGTGGCAGGGCTGGACGGCCCTGGGGCCACCACCGCCCGCGTGGGCGGAACCCAAGTGGCTGACGGTGTCCCTTCACCATCGGTGAGCAGTTATGTGCTGGTGCCGACCACCGGCGCGGCGGTCGAGTTGAAGGTGGCCGGTGCCACTGCCTTGGTAACGGGCTCAGAACCGGGTGCGGGTGCCGACCTGACGTTGCTGGTGCAGGGCAGCACCAACACGGCTGCGCAACAAGCCGGCGCCTGGCCGCCGCGCGGGGTGTGGATTGCTGACGACAACCGACCGCCCACTGACAGCGCCCAGGCCCGTGTGCGCCTTGTCAATGGTTTGTCGGGCCAGGCTGACGTGCTCAGCCTGTCGGCCGATTTTTCCGCCTTGGGTGGTCGCGTGGGGTCTGGCAAGGCTTCAGCCTACGAACTCACAGCGCCCGGCACCACCATCACCTTGCGCGTGACGCGTGAGGGCGACAGCCTGCCGTTGTTCACGGCCAGCGGCCAGACGTTGCTGGCAGGCGGTACCTACAGCGTGTTTGTGGTGGGCGCGGTTCAGGTTCCGCCGGCGGCCAGCATAGGCATCGTGCGGCGCGACCGCTGACCCGGGCCTCAGCCAGCCTCAGCCTGTGGCGATCTGCGGCGCCAGCCGCCCGGATTGAAAGTCCTGCACCGCCGTGATCAGCGCCCGCTGCGTTGAATGCAGATTCACCACCCCCGCGGTGGTAGTCTTTGCCGCTGTACCCGCCAGCAGGAGAGAACCACCCATGAAAGCTATCTGGAAAAACACCGTAGTGGCGCAGAGTGACGACACCGTGGTGGTTGAAGGCAACCACTATTTCCCGGCCGCTTCGCTGCCGCGTGAATACACGCTGTCCAGCAACACCAAGACCATGTGCTCGTGGAAAGGCCAGGCCAGCTACCTGACGCTGTTTGTGAACGGCGACGCCAATCCCGACGCCGTCTGGTTCTACCCCGACCCCCTGGAAGGCGCGGCGCAGATCAAGGGCCGTGTGGCCTTCTGGAAAGGCGTGCAGGTGGTGGACTAGCAGGCACAGCGGGGTGCGGGGGTCGAGGCGCTGAAAGACACTGAGTGCACCATGTCCGCGCTGTCCGCGCTGCACGAACGCCGGCTGCGTGACATCTGGCGCTCGGCCGGTTGGCCCTGCTGCGACAACGTGGAACTGGACCTGCTGGCGGCAGGCTTTTTGAGCCGACAGCCAGACGCCGCGGGCTGCGAGATGCTGCGCTTGACCGATGCCGGCCTGCAGCAGCTGGCGGCCAAGCGGCGCCGCCACCAGATGTCGTTGTCGGCCCATGAGACGCTGGTGCAGCGGGTGGCCTTGCAACAGCAGCGTGCCGGACGGGTGGTGTGGTGCGGGCTGAGTCTGCGCGCGCCGCTGCCCGCCGCCGAAACCATCAATCCCGATGCTGCAAAAGCAGCGGGTGCGTCGCCAGACGCCGGGTTGCCCGGAAACCTGCAGCCCGGGCTGCAGGGGCTGTTCGTTGCAGAGCAAACAGCCACCACCGCTACCCCGCCCGTGCGCTGGGCGGTGGCCATGCCCGACGTGTACGCCATCCGCCACACCACGGTAGAGGACTATGTGGAACCGGCGGCCTTTGAGATCAAGGTCAGCCGCGCCGACCTGCTGGGCGACTTGCGCCGGCCCGCCAAGGCAGCGGCCTATCGGGCGCTGTCCAGCCAGTGCTGGTACGTGCTGCAGCGCGGCATTGCGGCGCTGGAAGAAATACCCACGGCTTTTGGCGTGTTGTGGGCCGACGAAGCCGGCTTCGAAACCGCACGACCGGCACCTGTGCGGCCCTATCGGCTGCCGTTTGCGGTGTGGATGGCACTGGCGCGCGCCACGGCCTTGCCCCCGCTGGCCGACGACAGCCAGCAGCTCATCTGACCACAGGGCAGCGCCAGGTAGTCCGTTTCGCCAAAGCCGTTACATGAAATCGTGTCTTTTTCCGCCAGGCGTCGTTGCATGCCCTTGCCGCACTGACAGTGCGACTGCGGGTCTGAGCCTAGCCTGGCGAAAAAATCCATCGATTTCATTCTGTAATGCCTTTGGTGAAACGGACTACCAGCGGTTTTTCTGCGCGCCATCGGTGCGTGGCGGCAGTCGATCGTCCAGCGCCAGGCCGTCGGGGTCACCGCGCGGGCGTAAAGGCGTCGATTTGGCTGGTGTTGCCCCTGCTGCTGTGGCCCCACCCACTGCGGCGGGCATGGCACGATGGCAGGATGAAAATGCTGTGTTTGCACATTGATGGCTGCTTGCACCC
>JANNMQ010001006.1:0-5089 GCA_031398045.1 Rubrivivax sp. | reverse complement strand
GCCGACCGCCTGATCGACATGGGGCCTGGCCCGGGGGAACGTGGTGGCCAGATCGTCTTTGACGGCACGCCGTTTGAAGCGCGCAGCGCCGACACGCTGACCGGCGCTTACCTGGGTGCACGCAAGCAAGTGGGCCTGGGGTTTGCGCGCTTGGTGGAGGCCAACACGCCGCGCCTGGTGCTGGAAGGGGCCACTGAACATAACTTACAGAATGTCAGCGTTGAGCTGCCGCTGCAGCGCCTGGTGTGCATCACCGGTGTCAGCGGCAGCGGCAAGAGCACCCTGGTGCAAGACGTGCTGTACCCGGCGCTGGCGCGCCACTTCGGCAAGCCCACCGAAACCCCAGGCGCCCACGACAAACTGCTGGGCGCCGAACTGCTGACGGACGCGGTGTTTGTCGACCAGAGCCCGATCGGCAAAACCGCACGCAGCAACCCGGCCAGCTATGTCGGCGCCTTCGACGAACTGCGCAAGATCTTTGCCGACGCGCCGATGGCGCGTGAACGCAGCTACAGCGCTGGCACCTTCAGCTTCAACGCCGGCGACGGCCGCTGCCCCACCTGCGGCGGGAGTGGGTTTGAACACGTTGAGATGCAGTTTCTCAGCGACGTCTACCTGCGTTGCCCCGACTGCGACGGCCGCCGCTACCGCCCTGAAGTGCTGGACGTGAAAGTGGTGCGCGGCCCCCTGCATCTGAGCATCGCCGACGTGCTGGACCTGACGGTGGCCGAGGCCGCGCAGTGGTTCCAGCACGACCGTGAGGTGGTGGCGCGGTTGCAGCCCATCATCGATGTGGGGCTGGACTATGTGCGCCTGGGGCAACCCGTGCCCACGCTGAGTGGTGGTGAAGCGCAACGCCTGAAGCTGGCGGGTTTTTTGGCCGACGCAGCGGCGTCGGGCGCGTCACGCCAGGCGCTAGCCATCAATAGCAAGATTCGGGGCACGTTGTTCTTGTTTGACGAGCCGACCACTGGCCTGCACTTCGACGACATTGCCAAGCTGATGCGTGCGCTGCGCAAGCTGATGGCGGCCGGGCATTCGCTGCTGGTCATCGAACACAACCTGGATGTCATCCGCGCCAGCGACTGGATCATCGACCTCGGGCCCGAAGGGGGTGAAGGCGGCGGCCATGTGGTGTGTGTGGGCACGCCCGACGATGTGAAGGCACACGCCACGTCGCACACGGGCAAGGCACTGCGCGACTACGAAGGCGCGCTGGGCCAGGGCACGTTGATGGCGTCTGAGGCCAAGCCGCGGCCTTACCGCGCGCCCGAAGAAGAGGCCATTCGCATCGTAAACGCGCGGGAACACAACCTGCAGTCGCTGAGCGTCAACATCCCGCGTGGCAGCTTCAATGTGGTGACGGGTGTCAGCGGCTCGGGCAAGAGCACGCTGGCTTTCGACATCCTGTTCAATGAAGGGCAACGGCGGTATCTCGAGAGCTTGAATGCTTATGCGCGCAGCATCGTGCAGCCGGCAGGTCGGCCTGAAGTGGATGCGGTGTACGGCATACCGCCCACCGTAGCCATCGAACAGCGCCTGTCGCGTGGTGGCCGCAAGAGTACCGTGGCCACCACCACCGAGGTCTGGCACTTCCTGCGCCTGCTGTGGGTGAAGCTGGGCCTGCAGCATTGTGTGCACGACGGTGCACCCGTGAAGGCGCAAAGCGCAGAAAGCATCGCCGCGCAATTGCTGCGTGACCACAAAGGGCAGCATGTGGGCCTGCTGGCGCCGTTGGTGATCAACCGCAAGGGTGTCTACACCGACCTGGCCAAGTGGGCCCTGGCGCGCGGCCACACGCACCTGCGGGTGGACGGTGAATTTCTGCCGCTGAAGCCCTTTCCGCGCATCGACCGATTCAAGGAACATACGCTGGAACTGCCAGTGGGCAGCATCGTCATCAGCACCAGGAACGAAGCGGAGTTGAAAGCGCTGCTGTCCAAGACGCTGGAGTTGGGCAAAGGTGTGCTGCATCTGTTGCACCCGCTGGATGGGCTGGCCGAGGCGATGGACAACTTCGGCACTGGCGCTGGTATCGGCAGCTTGAAGGTGTTTTCCACCAAACGGGCCTGCCCCGTGTGCGGCACCAGCTACTCCGAGCTGGACCCGCGCATGTTCAGCTACAACAGCAAACATGGCTGGTGCGGCACCTGCGTGGGCACCGGGCTGAAGCTGACGCGCGAACAGCGCAAGGTTTACGACGATTCCGTGAAGGACGAAGACCACAAAGGCCGCGAGCAGAGTTTTCCGGCCGAAGAAGCCGAAGCCGAGGGCCTGGTGGACGAACCCTGCCCCGACTGCCATGGCAGCCGCTTGAACAAGGCTTCCCGCGGCGTCACTTTTGAAGACCGCGCCATCAGCGACATCGCGCGCTTGTCGGTATTCGAAGCCCGCGCCTGGGTGCAGGCGCTGCAACTGCAGGGGCGCGACGCCGAGATTGCGCGTGACGTGGCGTCGGAGATTAAAAGCCGGCTCGAGTTTTTGTCCGATGTCGGCCTGGGTTACCTGACGCTGGACCGCGCCGCGCCCACGCTCAGCGGTGGTGAGGCACAGCGCATACGGCTGGCCGCACAGCTGGGCAGTAACTTGCAAGGTGTGTGTTACGTGCTGGACGAGCCCACCATCGGCCTGCACCCGCGCGACAACGGCGTGCTGCTGGGCGCTTTGGCCAAGTTGGGCGCGGCCGGCAACACGCTGGTGGTGGTGGAACACGATGAAGACACGATACGGCGCGCCGACCACATCATCGACATCGGTCCTGGCGCCGGTAAACGCGGCGGGCGGCTGGTGGCACAGGGCACGGTGGCTGAAGTTTCTGCCCATGCTGACAGCTTGACCGGCCGGCTGCTGGCGCAGCCGCTGTTGCACCCGCTGCAGGCGCGGCGGTCGGTTGTTGCCGCAAAGCCGGGCGTTGACGTTGCAGCTGACGACGTTCAAGACTGGCTGACCGTGCGCGGCGCCCACCTGCACAATCTGCAGAAATTAGACGTTAGCCTGCCGCTGAACCGTCTGGTGGCCGTGACCGGCGTATCAGGCTCCGGCAAGAGCACCTTCGCCCGCGACGTGCTGCTGGCCAACGTGGCTGCGGTGGTGGCCATGAAGGTCAGCCGCGCCGGCCGCGACGCCATCAGCGCTGGTCGCAAAGCGGGCGGCCTGCCAGCGCTGGCAGGCTGCACCGGCCTGGAAGGTTTCGAGACCATCGACCGTGTACTGGAGGTTGATCAAACGCCCATCGGCAAAACACCCCGCAGTTGTCCCGCCACCTACATCGGCTTCTGGGACAGTATCCGCAAGCTGTTCACCGAAACGCTGGAAGCCAAAGCACGCGGCTACGCATCCAACCGCTTCAGTTTCAACACCGGTGAAGGGCGCTGCCCGGGCTGCGAAGGCCAGGGCTTGAAGACCATCGAGATGAGTTTCCTGCCGGATGTGAAGGTGCCCTGCGACGCCTGTCACGGCGCGCGCTTCAACCCCGAAACCTTGGCCGTCACCTGGCGCGGGAAAAGCATTGGCGACGTGCTGCGCATGGAAGTGGACGAAGCGGTCGACTTCTTTGCCAGCATGCCCAGCATCAGCTACCCGCTGCAGCTGCTGAAAGACGTGGGGCTGGGCTACCTGACGCTCGGCCAGCCGTCACCCACGCTGTCGGGCGGCGAAGCGCAGCGCATCAAGCTGGTGACCGAACTGAGCAAGGTGCGCGACGACGTCACCCGAAGAGGCCAGCGTGCGCCGCGCACGCTGTATGTGCTGGACGAGCCCACGGTGGGCCTGCACATGGCCGATGTGGAAAGGCTGATCCGTGTGCTGCACCGCCTGGTGGCCGGCGGCCACAGCGTCATCGTGATCGAACACGACCTGGACGTGATTGCCGAAGCCGATTGGGTGCTGGACCTGGGGCCCGAGGGTGGCAACGCCGGTGGCCGTGTGGTGGTGCAGGGCACGCCCGAGGCCGTGGTGGCCAGCGGTTCACACACAGGGGTGGCGTTGCGGCCGGTGCTGGCGCGGGTGCACGCTGCAGCTTGACGCCGGTGCCTGCTACTGGATGCCTGCTGTGCCCGCGGCCCTACCCGTCAGCCAGCCGCCCCAGCCCCGCCACCAAGTGCGGGTTGAAGACCTGCGCAAAACCGTCGATGCTGCGGCCCATCAGGTGCAGCGCGCGGTTCTGCAGATGCGTGGCGTCTTCGCGGTCGCCAAAGCCGTCCAGGATGTCGGACAGGTGCAGCAGCACCTTGGCTTCCCACGCGGTATCGGCCAGGTGGGCAGCCAGCATGCTGGCCTTGAAGATGTGCTGACGCGCGCTGTTGCGTGCCGGACGTCCACTGCCCACGGCCTGCTCTTCGCAGCGGCCGGACTGTTGCGACAACACACAGACGATCTCACAGTGCAGTTCTACCCGCTGGTCCAGCCCCGGCGCAGCGGCCAGGCCCGATTCCAGCAGCGCCAGCGCAAAGTCCAGCTCTTCGCGCTCGCGGTACCAGCGTGCCAACCCCAGCTGGGCTTCGGCCAGGGCCCAGCCCTGGCCGCTGTGGCGCGCAAATTCAAGGGCCTGCAGCGACTGCAGCAGCAGCTTGCGGCTGGCTGCATCGATGTTCAAAGGGGCGGGGTGCATGGTGGCGTTGTTTTGCTCAGGAGCTTCGCGCCGATGCTAGGCCGCCCCTGCCGCGCTGGCTTCCCGCAGCTGCGGGGGGTACACGCCTACGAAGTCACACGCGGCCCTCCCCTTGCCTCGATGTTGCGTTTGACGCCCGCTGGCCTGGTGCTGGGTCGACTGCCGCACCAGTCAGGGGCTTAACGGTTCAACTGCCTGCGCCACCCTGCAGCCAGGCCGGCTGCCACCACCAAAGCCCAGGTTGAAGGTTCCGGCACATCAAAATTGGTGATCACCACGGTGGCGGCACCGCCGGTGCAGTCGGTGCAGTTGATGGTCCAGCCGAATGAGCTTTTGGCGGCAAAAGTGGCGCTGCCGCTCTGCGTGACCGGCCCACCCGGGTCGCCGTAGACCAGCGCAGCCACACCATCCACCAAGACGCCAAAGATGTCAGCGCCGGCCGAGATGTCGGCCGTGCTGTAGGCCCAGCTGAAACTGTAC
>JANNMQ010000993.1:0-6187 GCA_031398045.1 Rubrivivax sp. | reverse complement strand
GCGTCGATGGCGCCAAAGCCGACCACGCGGCCGTCGCTGGCCTTGTCGATCAGGGTCTTGGTGGCCAGCGCACGCGGCTTCACACCGGCCACCGGCTCGGCCAGCAGCAGCACCATCAGGTCGTTATGCCCGTTTTGGTTGTACTGCGGGTGACGCACACGCTGCGCCACTTTGACCACCTTGCCTTTTTTGCTGACGTCGCGGCCCAGGTAGATGCGGGTGGCGAAGTCGGCGCAGTGGCCGGCCGTCACCACCACGTTGGGTGCGATCAGCGTGCCGGTGCAGCCCCATTGCTGGTCGTTGCCCACCGCCACGCAGTCCAGAAATTCACCGGGGGCGACCACTTCGCCGCCGATGACACGCAGGCCACCACCGGTGCGGCGCGCCAGCAGCCGGGCGTTGGCCAGGTAACGCGGATCGCGGTAGACCTGGAAACTGCGCTGCGGTGTGGGCTGCGCCACGATAGGGATCACAGCCCGCGAGCGCGTGGATGCTGCCGCCGGTGCAGCACGCAAACGGGTTTCCAGCAACTGCACAAAGCGGGCATCGTCGTCGCCAGCAGCGGCTTCGGCCCAGGCGATGCTGTGTGCCGTGCGGTCGCGTGCCTTTTGCAGGTCTGCGCTGAGGGTTGCGCCGCTGCCCGTGCGGGTTTCGGCGTTTTTCTGCGTGCGCTTTACAGCGCTGGTTTTGGCAGACTTGCTCGCGGCCATTGGTGTCCTCCTGCGGCGCTGGGCCGCGACCTGTTTGTCTTCACTCTAAGCCGCTGCCGTTCGGGCTGCAAGCCCAACAGGTGCGGGCTTCATCAGACTTGCTGAGGGCGGCCAGCGCGCGCCAGCCGCCGCCTTGACGCCTTGGCGTACGGCACCCACTGCAGGCGTTGCCAGCGGCGCCACATCAGCAGGCCGCGCAGCCATTCGTCAGCGGCGTAAGCGATCCACACGCCCACCAGGCCCAGGCCCAGGTGCACGCCCAGCAGCCAGCTGCCACCGGCCAGCACCAGCAGCATCGAACCCGCGCCCACCAGCACCGGGTAGCGTGCGTCACCGGTGGCACGCAGAGCGTTGATAACCACCAGGTTGAAGGTGCGGCCGGGTTCCAGCAGCACCGTCCACCACAGCAGCGTGGTGGCGGCGCTGATGATCTGCGCGTCGTGTGTGAACAGGCGCAGCAGCCAGGGGCCCGCCAGCGCGGCCGCCGTGGCCACGGCGACGCTGACCAACAGGCCCCGCGCCAGCGCGCGCCGCACCAGTGCATGGGCATGGCGCAACTGCCCGGCGCCCACCAGGTGGCCCACCAGCACCTCCACCGACAGGCCGGTGGCGAGGCCAAACAACAGCACCACCATGATGATCTGCTGCGCGTAGGCGTGGGTGGCCAGCGCTGCGGCGCCCATCGTGCCCACCGCCGCCATGCTGGCGATGAAGGCCAGGCGGTAAGCGCCGTTTTCTGCCGCTCCGGGCACACCGATGCGCGCCACTTCGGCCAGCTCGGCGCGTGGCAAGCGCCAGGCGTCGCTCCACCTTGGCACGATCTGCAAGCGCGTGCGCCACAGCCACAGGTGCAGCAGCAGGGCCAGCGCGCGCGCCGCGATCAGCGCCAGCGCATAGCCCACCAGGCCCAGTGCAGGCAGGGTGCCCCAGCCCAGCATCAGCGGCCCCATCAGCAGCAGGTGGGTCAGCTGCATCAGCACCATCACAGCCAAGGTTTCGCGTGCGCGCAGGTGGGCACGCAGCACGGCGGTCATGCTGGCGTTCCAGGCGTCCAGCAACATGGCTGGCGCCAGTGCCAGCAACAAGGGCGCGGCCAGCGGTGTGATTTCGATCGGCGCGTTCAACAGCGCCAGCAAAGGCATGCGGCCCAGCGCGGCCACGGCGGCCACGGCGCCGCCTATCCAGGTGGCGGCGCCCAGCACCGCAAGAGCCACGGCGTCGGCACGGTCGCGCCGGCCCGCGCCCAGCGCCTGCGTCACGACCACGCCCACACCAGCGCCGACGATGCGAAAGACGATGAACAGCGCGCCAAACACATGGTGTGCCATCGCAAATGCGGCGCCCGAATGGTCGGACAAGCGGGCGGCCATCGCCGTGCCGGCAACGCCCACTGCCATGCCCAGCAGCAGCTCGATCAACAACGGCCAGGTCAGGTGAAAGAGGCGGGGCGTGGGGCGCATGGTCGAAGTATCGGCGTGGCTGCTGGCCCGCTGGCCTGCTGGCCCGCCGGCGGGTGCCGGGCTTGCGCAACCCTCATCAAGTTAGGGCTGCCAGTGGCGGCCGCGCGGTTGCATCATCAACGCCGCTGTTTGCAGCCCCGCCCCCAAAGTCACGCCCCCCACGCACCCACCGGAGACCACCATGCCCGTCACCAAACCCTCCCCCGCTGCCAAGCCGCGTGCGCTGTCGTTGCACCTGGGTCTGAACCTTGTCAGCGCAGCGGCTTACGAAGGCTGGGAAGGGCCGTTGGCGGCTTGTGAATTTGACGCCAATGACATGGCTGCCATCGCCAAGAGCCAGGGCATGAAAGCCACCGTTTTGTTGACAAAAAAAGCCACCCGCTCGGCCTTGCTCGCAGCCATGCGCAGCGCAGCGCGCACGCTGAAGGCAGGTGACCTGTTTTTCATGAGCTTTTCAGGTCACGGTGGCCAGATCCAGGACAGCAACCGGGACGAAACCGACGGCAAAGACGAAACCTGGTGCTTGTACGACGGCCAGCTGATTGACGACGAGCTCTACTTCGAGCTCAGCCGCTTTGCCGCCGGTGTGCGCGTGCTGGTGCTGTCCGACAGCTGCCACAGCGGTACCGTCACGCGCGCCCGCAGGCCGCCACCGCCGCCGCCCGGGCAGCGCAGCAAGCTGATGCCCGAGGCCGTGGGCCAGCGCGTGTATGCCGCGCACAAGCTGATGTATGACCGGCTGCAGGCCGATGTGGCCTTGCGCGCGGCGGCGGTGCGCAAGGCAGAGCCTGTCGACCCCGACGCGGCGTTGGCCCAGCTGGCCGTCACCGGGCCCAGCGGCCAGGCGCAGTCCTTGGTGGGCCCGTTCAAGCCGACGGTGCTGCTGATCTCGGGTTGCCAAGACAACCAGACCAGCATGGATGGTGAATTCAACGGCGCCTTCACCGAACAACTGCTGCGGGTGTGGAACCAGGGCACCTTTGATGGCAACTACGCCAGCCTGCACAACCGCGTGCGCGCCGCGCTGCCGGCCACACAAAGCCCCAACCTGTTCACCCTGGGCCCGGCAGCAGCTTTTTTGAGGGAACGCCCCTTCAAGGTATGACGCCGCAGCGTCACCCACTGCCGCCGCCCTTCAGCCCAGGTGCGCGCGGTTCGGCAGCTCGTCGGGGTTGGGCTGCCGTTCGTGCGCCAGCGCAAAGTGTTGCGCCAGCATGGTGTCCACTGCACGCACAGCGTCGGACAAGCCTTGTTCAAATTGCCCACGGGCAAAGGCCTGGCGCATGGTGCCCAGCACGGCGTCCCAATGCGCCTGTGGCACCACCCGTGCCAGGCCGCGGTCGGCCACGATTTCAATCGCGTGTTCGGCCAGCAGCAGGTAAATCAGCACGCCGTTGTTCAGCTCGGTGTCCCACACCCGCAGCTTGCCAAACATGGTGACTGCGCGTTCGCGTGCGGTGGCTTTGCGCCACAGGTAGCTCAGCGGCAGACTGGCTTCGACGCACAGCCGGATTTCACCGCTGTGGTGTTTTTCGCTGTCGGACACCTGGGCTTCCAGGCGGTCCAGCGCGGCATCGTTCAGCAGACGCGCAGCGCTGTTTTCGTCCAGCCAGCGGTGTTTCAGGATGCGGCTCAATGTGCCCATGGTGTGCCCTGTGCAAAACCTTGGCTGTGGCGCGAAGCGGTGTGCATGACGCGGCCGTCCTACCAGTCACCCGACGCGCCGCCGCCGCCGAAGTCGCCACCACCACCTGAAGAAAAGCCGCCGCCACCGCCGCCAAAACCGCCACCACCGCCAAAACCGCCACCGCCGCCCCAGCCGCCGATGTGCGGCAGGCTGCGGCCACTGCGGGTGCCGCTGCGCCGCAGCGCCGATCCGATGCCCAGGATGCCCACCACAAACAGCGCCGCAATGCCCGCACCCGCGGCCACCAACAGGCTGGTGGTGAACACGTAGCCCAGGCCGCCGGCCGCGCCCGCGGTCAACATCGACCCGAAGCGGCGGCCAAAAATGCCCGTCAGCACGGCGCCGATGATCGGCACGGCAACAAAGAAAAAGATGGCCAACTCTTCCAGCCCCAGCCCGGTGTCGCCATCGCCGCCGGGCCCGCGCGCTGCGGGCGCTGGCAGGTTTTCGCCCTTGATGCGGCCCATCAGCTGGTCTACCGCGCCATTCAGGCCGCTGGCGTAGTCGTTGGCGCGGAAGGCCGGGCGGATGGCGCTGTCGATGATCTGCCGCGCCGCCAGGTCGGGTATGGCGCCTTCCAGCGCCTTGGCCACTTCGATGCGCACCTTGCGCTCGTCCTTGGCCACCACCAGCAGCACACCGTCGCCCACGTTGCGGCGGCCGATCTTCCAGCTGTCGGCCACCCGCTGCGCGTAGCTGGTGATGTCCTCGGGCGCGGTGGCAGCCACCATCAGCACCACAATTTGCGGCCCGGCCTGTGCTTCAAAGGCCGCCAGCTTCGCTTCCAGCGCCTGCACCTGCGCGCTGTTCAGCGTGCCGGTGTTGTCGATCACCCGCGCCGTCAGCGCCGGCACAGCCAGCACGTCTTGTGCGCGGGCGGCAGGGCTGAACAAGCTTGCCAGCAACACCGCCCACAAGACCAGCAACGCCGCCGCTGAGTGCGGGGTGCGCCCGGTGCCTGCACGGTATGGCGGTGGGCCCGCATGAACAGGGCCGCAGGCGATGGACGGCCGCAGCAGCAGTGCCATCAGGGCGTCAGAGGGGTCTGCTCTAGGAGATGAGTGCTACTTGGGCGCTGCAGGCGCTGGCTTGTCGAAATTCACGCTGGGCGGCGCTTTGATCGCGGTTTCGTTGTCCACCGCAAAACTGGGCTTCACGCCATAGCCAAAAACCATGGCGGTCAGGTTGGTGGGGAACTGGCGCGCCAGTACGTTGTAGTCCTGCACCGTCTTGATGTAGCGGTTGCGCGCCACGGTGATGCGGTTTTCGGTGCCTTCCAACTGCACACGCAGGTCTTGGAAACCCTGGTTGGCCTTCAGGTTGGGATAGTTTTCACTCACCACCAACAGGCGGCTCAAGGCGCTGCTGACTTCACCCTGGGCGGCCTGGAACTTGGCAAAGGCTTCGGGGTTGTTGACGAGTTCTGGCGTCGCCTGGATGCTGGTGGCCTTGGCGCGTGCTTCGATCACCTTGGTCAGCGTCTCTTGTTCAAAGTTGGCTTCGCCTTTGACGGTGGAGACGATGTTGGGAATCAGATCGGCGCGGCGTTGGTACTGGTTCAGCACTTCAGACCAGGCGCTCTTGACGGATTCGTCCAGGCGCTGGAAATCGTTGTAGCCACAACCAGCCAAGGTGCTGGCCAAGGCCACGATGACCAGGGCCAAGGCCCGGCGGGTGAGATGGGTACACAGAGTTTTCAAGGTGGTTCCTCCAGCGCTGCGGTGGCGCGATGGGCAATGCTACCCGGTGCCGGCTGCGCGCCCTGCACGACCTTGGCCCAGGCCAGTTGGCGGCTGGCCCGTCACTGCGTACCGCACCCCCTGCCGTTGTCGTGGCGGCCGCAATAATCCGATATTTGTTCCAACCCTTACCGACGGCGGCGTAACCCATGTGGCCTGCATTGCACAACGACACTTTTTTGCGCGCTTGCCTGCGCCAGAGCACCAGCCACACCCCCGTCTGGCTGATGCGCCAGGCCGGTCGTTACCTGCCCGAGTACAAGGCCACCCGCGTGAAGGCCGGCAACAGCTTCATGGGCCTGGCCACCAATGTGCACTACGCCACCGAGGTGACCTTGCAGCCGCTGGACCGTTTTGCGCTGGACGCTGCCATCCTGTTCAGCGACATCCTCACCGTGCCCGACGCGATGGGGCTGGGGCTGAGTTTTGGTGCCGGCGAGGGCCCCAAGTTTGCACACCCCGTGCGTGACGAAGCCGCCGTGGCTGCGCTGCAGGTGCCCGACATGGACAAGCTGCGTTATGTGTTTGATGCGGTCACGTCCATCCGCCACGCATTAAAAGGTCGGGTGCCTTTGATTGGCTTTTCAGGCA
>JANNMQ010000848.1:0-6732 GCA_031398045.1 Rubrivivax sp. | reverse complement strand
TGGCACGGCGTGGAACGGCGAGTTTCCGCACAACACCTCGGGTGGGCAGCTGTCGTCGGGGCAGGCTGGGTGCGCGGGCGGGTTTCTGGGCATGAACGAGGCGCTGCGACAGATCACCGATGCGGTGGAAGATCGACGGGTAGCGAAGCCTTCGCTGGGGCTGGTCAGCGGCTACGGCATGGTCACCTACGACCGCTGCCTGTGCACCGGCGCGGTGATCCTGGGAGCCCCCGCATGACCATGCCGTTGCTGCGCCCCCAGCGCAAGAACCCGGTCAAGCGCACGCCGCAGATGAACGTGCCGCCGTGGGCGCGCGGGCGCGTCGCGCTCAACCTCACGGCGGCGGCCGCCGAGGGCAGTTTCGAGTTGCAGGTGTGTGCAGACTGCCAGACTGTGCAGTACCCGCCACGCGAAGCTTGTGTGCATTGCCTGTCGAGCAGTCTGAAATGGCGAGCACAGACCGGCCAGGGCCGGTTGCTGGCGCGCACCACGCTGCACCACAGCAACGACTTGTTTTTCCGCGAACGCCTGCCCTGGCAGCTGGGCCTGGTGCAGCTGGACGCCGGTCCCACACTGGTGGTGCACCTGCATGGTGATGTCGCGAACCAGGCGCCGCCACCTGCGCTTCAAGCAGAAAAAAACTCCGTTCGGGCTGAGCTTGTCGAAGCCCCGCCACCGGCCCCCCGCGTCACCGTCGGCGCCCGCCTGGACCGCGCCGGCCGCGCCGTACTGATTGCTTTCCCCCCGCAGGAGACCCCGAACATGGCCGACGACCCGATGCTGCGCGAAATGACCTGCGACCCGAAGCTGCGCAAGGTACTGGTCACCGACGGCATGACCCCCGTGGGCCAGGCCGTGGTGCGCGCGCTGGCCACAGCCGGTGCTGACCTGGTCTGGGTGGGCCATGCCGAACCCTGGAAGCGCCACGGCTCGGGGCTAGACACCATCACCACGCTGCCGCAAGTCAGCCTGGTGCCGCTGGACCTGAGCAACGAACGCAGCGTGACAGACCTGGCCGGGCAGATAGGCGGCAAGGTCGACATCGTGATCAACACCGCCGAGGTGCACCGCACCTACGGCATCTCGGCACGCCGCGGCACCGACGCGGCCAAGGCCGAGATGGACATCAACTACTTTGGTTACCAGCGGCTGGCGCAGGCCTTCGGCCCGGCGCTGATGGGCCGCGCCGCCGACGGCACGCTGCACGCCTGCGCCTGGGTGAACCTGCTGTCCATCTACGCGCTGGCCAACTTTCCGCCACACGGCACTTTCAGCGCCAGCAAGGCAGCGGCGCATTCGCTGGCGCAGTGCCAGCGGGCTGAATTGCGCGCTGCCGGCATTCGCGTGGTGAACATCTTCCCTGGCCCGATCGACGACGACTGGAACCAGAACCTGCCACCCCCCAAACTCAGCCCCGACGCGCTGGCCAGCGCCATCGTGAAGGCGCTGCGCGACGGCGTGGAAGACGTCTACCCCGGCGACGTGGCGCAAGAATGGCTGGAGCGCTGGCGCGACAACCCCAAGGTGCTGGAACGTGAACTGGCAGCCGGTGGATGAAAACAAGATGAGCACCCCGACGACCCTTTCCAACACCCAACTGCTGGCTGCCTTGGCGGGCGCGCTGAACAGCGGCGGCATCCGCGTGGTGGACCTCACGCAAACGCTGACGCCTGGTTTTCCGCACATCGCGCTGCCCCCTGAGATGGGCCAGTGCTGGCCTTTCCGCATCGAAGAAGTCAGCCACTACGACGAACGCGGCCCGGGCTGGTACTGGAACAACTTTTCATGCGGCGAACACACCGGCACGCACTTCGACGCGCCCATTCACTGGATCAGCGGCCGCCACTTGCCCCACAACGCGGTGGACACCATTCCGGCGCAGCATTTTGTGGCGCCTGCGGTGGTGATCGACTGCCACCAGCAAGCCCAGGCCGACCCGGACTACCTGCTGACCGTGGCTGACATTGAAAACTTCGAAAAAGCCCACGGCCGCATCCCGCCCGGCAGCTGGGTGCTGATGCGCACCGACTGGAGCAAACGCTGGACCGAACAACAAGACGCCGAGGCTTACCAGAACTTTGACGAAACCGGCCAGCACACGCCCGGCCCCAGCAGCGAGGCGGTGCAGTTCCTGGTCGACCAGCGCCAGGTGCTGGGCTTTGGCACCGAAGCCATCGGCACCGACGCCGGCCAGGGCTACCACCTGCGCCCGCCTTACCCCTGCCATTCCACCATGCACGGTGCCGGCCGCTACGGCCTGCAATGCCTGTGCAACCTGGACCAGTTGCCGCCCACCGGCAGCGTGCTGATCTGCCCGCCGCTGAAAATTCAGCAGGGCAGCGGCAGCCCGTTGCGGGTGCTGGCGTTGGTGGCAGGCTGAACATGGCGCAGCCCGACCACACCCGCGTGGCGCTGGTCACCGGCACCAGCACGGGCATCGGGCAGGTGCTGTGTCAGCACCTGCTGCAAGCTGGTTATGAGGTGGTGGCCATGGCCCGCCGCGCCACCGTCATCCAGCACCCGCGCCTGCACGGCGTGTGTGTGGACCTGGCCGACCGCCGCGCCACCGCGCAGGCCGCCGCCGAGGTGGCGCAGCGTTTTGCGATCACCACCTTCGTGCACAACGCTGGCGTCATACGCCCGGCCTTGTTGCCCGACGTGACCATCGACGACCTTGAAGCGCTGACCGCCTTGCACCTGGGCAGCGCCATCACCTTGGCACAGTCGGTGTTGCCGGCCATGCGCGCGCAGCGCTACGGCCGCATCGTGCTGATGTCCAGCCGCGGCGCGCTGGGCCTGGCCACACGCAGCGCCTATGCCGCCACCAAGGCCGGCATGATCGGCCTGGCGCGCACCTGGGCGCTGGAACTGGCGGCCGACGGCATAACGGTCAATGTGGTGGCGCCGGGCCCGATACGCGGCACCGAGATGTTCCACGCCGTGGTGCCGGCCGACAGCGAGCGGGAACGCAAACTGGCCGAGGCCATACCCGTGCAGCGCCTGGGCACGCCCGAAGACGTGGCGCGCGCGGTGGATTTTTTCATCAGCCCGGAGAACAGCTTCGTCACCGGACAAGTGCTGTACGTGTGCGGCGGCGCCAGCGTGGGCAGCGTGACGATCTGAAGCACCTGTTTTGGCGCCTGCTTTGGCGTTTGTCCCGAAGCAGGCTGCCGGATAACCGTGAGCCCGCCGCGGCCGGCTTGACGGCCTGGTCGCTGCGCAGCATGCTGCAATGCTCGAGCTTCAGGAGTTTCACGATGCGGTGCTGGCTGACGATGGTGGTGATCTGCTGCGCGTTGACGCCGACATGCTGGGCGCAAACGGCGGCTTCGCAGCCGTCGGGCGCCGCCCTTGCTGCGCCGACACAAACGTTGAGCGACCGCAACGCTCAAGCGCTGCAACGTGCCAGCGACTCGGTCGTGGGTGTGCTGTCAACCTCGGTGGCCGACGCGCGTTCGGCCGCCACGCTGGGCCGCAAGCGTCAGGGCTCGGGCGTCGTCATTGCCGAGCAGGGCCTGGTGTTGACCATCGGCTACTTGATTCTCGAAGCCGAGCAGGTGCAGCTGCTCACCGACGACGGGCGCCAGATTCCAGCCCGCGTCGTTGCCTATGACCTGGCCACGGGCTTTGGGCTGGTACAGGCTCTGGTGCCCTTGAAACTGGCGCCGGTGCCGATGGCTCGGCCAGGGCAGCTTGCCATTGAGCAGTTGCTGGTTGTCGTTAGCGGCGGCAAGGCCGGCGCCGTGTCGCAGGCGGTGCTGGTCGCCCGGCGGCCTTTTGCGGGTTACTGGGAATACGCCATCGACGGCGCGTTGTTCACGTCGCCGCCGCGCCCAGACCACAGCGGCGCCGCGCTCTTCAACAGCGACGGCGAACTGGTCGGCATCGGCTCGCTCTTCGTCGCCGACGCGCTCGGCCCAGGGGGCCCGCGGCTGCCCGGCAACATGTTCGTGCCCACCGACCTGCTGCAGCCGATCCTGCCCGAACTGCTGGCGCGCGGCAGCTCAAGCAGCAGCACCCGGGCCTGGCTGGGTGTGAACTGCGTCGAGCAAGAGGGCGCGCTGCACATCGTTCGCGTCAACGAAGACAGCCCGGCCGATGTGGCGGGGCTGCAGATCGGCGACCAGGTCCTGCGCATCGACGGCACGGAGGTTCGGGACTTGGCGCAGCTCTGGCGGCAACTCTGGTCGCAGCCGCAGGCCGAACGTGTGGTGCGGCTGTCCATCCGCC
This sequence comes from Rubrivivax sp., assembly GCA_031398045.1. Classification (GTDB taxonomy): domain Bacteria; phylum Pseudomonadota; class Gammaproteobacteria; order Burkholderiales; family Burkholderiaceae_C; genus Rubrivivax. The sequence continues at coordinate 2,502 of JANNMQ010000848.1, read as the reverse complement.
GCGGCGGCCAGGAGCAGGAAATCGCCGTGCAAGCGGTCGACCGCGCCAAGGCACTGCGGCGACCCGAAGGGATTTGATGAATGAAATGCCAGGACGAGATGGGCGGGCGGGCAGTGCGTGAAGGCCTGCAGCGGGTGCTCCTCAGAAATGGGTCAGACCCTGCACCAGGAAAAAGTGCAGCAGCGCCACATCCGCAGCCACAAAGGCCCCGTACAGCCCTTTGATCAGTGTGCTCGCCTGCTGGGCGGGCGCGGTTTCTGCGTTGCTGCAGCGTCGCCCTATTTTTTTCATTCGTTGCCGTTTCGGCCGCCCTTTTCGGCACGGCACCCAGGCCGCGGCAACCGTGATGGCGCTGCATGCGGGCAACGTTTGGCCGGCGCTTCAGCGCTGCGGGGTGGGAACGTTTTTCATCATGCGTAGGCTCCCGTTATCGCCGATGGAGGTGCAGACCTGCTTTCGTGCAATCCTGGGTTCGTGCGTTCGCGCGTTCGTGCGTTCGTACGGGGGCGTGCAGGCGTACGTTCGTGCAGGCAGGCAGGCGAAGAACAGCTTTTTTTCGCCCGACGGGCTGTCGTTTTCCAAGGCCACCGGCATCTGATGGATCCAGACCAACGATGGCCGACCGCGTTCGGCCAGCATCGTCATCACACGCACCGAGAGGCCATGACTCTCGGTCAGCGGCCGCGCTTTTCCTCGCTGCCGTCAGGCTGGCGCGCAAAGCGCTCCGCCGCGCGCCCGTGCACCGGTGCGCTGTCGCCCCAGGGCCAGCCGCCGAACTGGGTTTGCTCGTAGTCGCGAAAGGTCTGCTCAATCTCGGCGCGCGTGTTCATCACGAAAGGGCCGTGGCTGGCCACCGGTTCGGCAATCGGCTGGCCCTGCAGCAGCAGGCATTCGGTGTTGGCGCTGCCGTTGACGATGTCCACCGCGACACGGCTGTTCAGTTCCAGCGCCACGCGCGGACGCACCGGTCTGCCGGCCAGCTGCAGGCCTGCGCCTGCAAAGATGTAGAGCATGCGGCGCGCGCCAGCGGTTTGTGCCGCAGGCAATGTCCAGCTCGCGCCGGGCGCCATCTTCAGCGTCCAGATGGCGACGTCGCTGTCGGGTTGCGAGGCCCATGAATCGGGCGGCGGGGCGGGTGGTACCAGTTCGATGGCCTGCTGGCGCAAACGCCCGGCCACGGCCGTCAGGTGGGTGGTGCGGCCGGCGCTGTCCAGCACCGTCTGGCTGGGAATCTGCTCGCCCCACAGCATCTTGAAATGCGGCGCCGCCATCTTCAGACGCCCTGGCAGATTCAGCCAGATCTGAAACAGCTCGGCCGGGTTGGTGGTGGCGTCATTCAGCAGCGGAAACATCTCTGAATGCACGATGCCGCGCCCGGCGGTGAGCCACTGCACGTCGCCGTTGCCAAAGCGTGCTGCAGCGCCCAGTGAATCGGCATGGTCGATGAGCCCCTGCCGCACCAGCGTCACGGTTTCAAAGCCGCGGTGCGGGTGCGCCGGGAAGCCCGGCACCTGCTGGCCGTGGTACATGTTCCAGCCGTCCTTGCCGGCAAAGTCCTGCCCCAGCTGGCGCCCAGCCAGGCTGGCCGCCGGGCCCATCTGGCCGTTGCCCTTGGGGTAGGCGTCCAGGTGGTGCACGCAGAACAGGAAAGGGTCGATGGTGGGCCAGGGCGTCGGTGAAGGGCCCAGGGCGTGCGTGGCCAGGATGACGGCGGGTGTGGGGGTGCTCAGTGTCATGGCTTCCTTCTTTCGTGTGTGGCGAGCGGCTGTGAGCGGCGAGTATCCAGCGAGTTTCCAGCGAGTAACCAGCGCCCACACCGTAGACTTGGCAGCGCTGCGCCAGCGTCGGCTTCAGCCACCGGACCGAGGAGCCCACGACATGCATGTGAACGATCTACAGGCCCTGGTCGAACCCGACCGCGTGCACAAGACGGTGTACACCGACCCAGCCATCTTCGACGCCGAGATGGAAAAGATCTGGGAACGCACCTGGGTCTACTGCGGCCATGAGTCGCAGGTGAAGGCGCCGGGCGACTACCACGCGGTGACCATTGGCCGCCAGCCGATGGTGATGGTGCGCCAGGCCGATGGCAGCGTGCAGGTGCTCTACAACCGCTGCCCGCACCGCGGTGTGCAATTGGTGGGCAACCACAGTGGCAACACCGGCAGCGCCTTTGTCTGCAGTTACCACGCCTGGAGCTTCTGGCTGGACGGCAGCGTGCGCGCCATTCCGCTGGCCAAGGGTTACGAAGGCACGCGCATGACACGCGACAACCCCGACTGCAGCATGAAGCGCGCCGCGCGCGTGGACAGCTACCGCGGTTTTGTTTTCGCCAGCCTGCACGCTGACGTGCCGCCGCTGACTGAATTTCTGGGCGAAGCCCGCATCGCGTTTGACGACATGTGCGACCGTTCGCCGCTGGGCGAAGTGGAGGTGGTGCCCATCTGCCACCGCGTCATCCAGCATTCGAACTGGAAGTTCTTCATGGAGAACCAGCTCGAC
>JANNMQ010000790.1:0-5044 GCA_031398045.1 Rubrivivax sp. | reverse complement strand
GTTGGTGGGTGTGGTCGTCTTGGGGCACGCTTGTCTTAATACAAACTCCGGGGGCTGGGGGCATTTTATGATCCGCTTTTGGCGCGCAAATTATATGGTTGCGCGCGCCCCCAACGACAACCACGGCGGCGCCGCCAAGGCGAAAGCCGCGCGGGTGATCTACCGCCACATCAAGGAAAGCGCCACGCAGCGGCTGCTGTTGGAAAAGGGCGATGTCGATATTGCACGCAACCTGACGCCGCAAGACCTGGACGCGCTGGCCAGCAACAAGGACGTGGCCATCACTGCCACGCCCAAAGGCACCGTCTATTACTTCAGCCTGAACCAGAAAAACCCGATGCTGGCCAAGCCCGAGGTGCGCGAAGCTTTCAAGTGGCTGGTGGACTACGACACCATCGGCAAGACGCTGATGAAAAACATTGGCGTCGTGCACCAGAACTTCCTGCCCGTGGGCTTGCTCGGCGCCAGCAAGGACAACCCCTACAAGCTGGACGTGGCCAAGGCCAAGGCGCTGCTGGCCAAGGCGGGTGTGCCGGCGGGCTTCAAGGTGACGATCGACATGCGCACGGTGCAGCCTATCCAGGGCATCACCGAGGCCGTGCAGCAAACGTTCAAACAAGCAGGCATCGAGCTGGAGATCCTGCCCGGCGACGGCAAGCAGACCTTGACCAAGTACCGTGCGCGGTCACACGACATCTACATCGGCACCTGGGGCGCCGACTACTGGGACCCGCACACCAACGCCGACACCTTTGCGCGCAACCCCAACAACGGTGACGACGCCAAAAGCAAACCGCTGGCCTGGCGCAACGCCTGGGAAATCCCGGCATTGACCCAGCAGTCCGACACTGCGGCGCAGGAACGCGACGGCACCAAGCGCAGCAAGCTGTACCAGGACATCCAGGCCGAGTTCCGCAAGTCGAGCCCCTTCGTGCTGCTGTTCCAGCAAACCGAAGTGGCGGCCTACCGCAGCAACGTCACGGGGTTGAAGATCGGGCCGACGTCGGATTCGACCTACCTCTTCAACGTCAGCAAAAAGTGATGCCACCGGGCGTGGCCGCGGTCTGATGTGAAGAGCCCAACCCGGTGAAGTTGCAGCGTGCATGGTTAGCCGGTGGCCGCTTCGTGATGGTCATCGCCTTCACCTACCTGGGGCTGCTGGCCGTCACGTTTTTTATCGGCCGCGTGATACCGGTGGACCCAGCGTTGGCCATCGCGGGTGACCGCGCGCCCGAGCATGTGCTGCAGCGCGTGCGTGAAGAGATGGGTCTGAACTTGCCACTGCCAGAGCAGTTTGTGCGTTATGTGGGGCGGGCACTGCAGGGTGACTTTGGCAACTCGGTGCTGACATCCAACCCGGTGTGGGACGACATCAAGAAGACGTTTCCGGCGACTTTGGAACTGGCCACCTGCGGCATCCTGATCGGCGCCGGCATCGGCGTGCCGCTGGGTGTGTGGGCTGCTGTGCGCCGCGGTGGCCTGGCCGACCATTCGGTGCGCGTGATGGCGCTGGTGGGTTACTCGGTGCCCATTTTCTGGCTGGGCCTGATGGCGCTGGTGCTGTTCTACGCCAAGCTGGGCTGGGTGGCGGGGCCGGGGCGCATCGACGTGGCTTATGAATTCAGCATCACCCGCGTCACCGGCATCATGCTGCTGGACACCGTGCTGGCTGCCTATGAATCAGGTGAATGGGACGCTTTTCGCAACGCGCTGAGCCACCTGGTGCTGCCCGCTGCGCTGCTGGGTTATTTTTCGCTGGCCTACATCAGCCGCATGACACGCAGCTTCATGCTGAATGAGTTGGCGCAAGAGTACATCGTCGCCGCGCGCGCCAAAGGCCTGTCAGAGACGCGCATCATCTGGCGCCACGCGCTGCGCAACGCGATGGTGCCGCTGGTGACGGTGATCGCGCTGTCCTACGCCGGCTTGCTGGAAGGCAGCGTGTTGACCGAAACGGTGTTTGCCTGGCCGGGGTTGGGCCTGTACATCACCAACTCGCTGCAGAACGCGGACATGAACGCGGTGCTGGGCGGCACCATCGTCGTGGGCACCGTGTTCATCGCACTGAACCTGCTGAGTGATGCGCTGTACCGGTTGCTGGACCCGCGCACGCGGGACACGCGGTGAACGCGCCCAGGCCTGCAGCACCGCCAGGCCGCCAAGACAGGCGGGCCTGGCGGGCTTGGTTGTTGAGCGACCGGCCGCAGTCGCGACGCCAGGCCGCCTGGGGGCGCTGGTACACGGGCTGGCAGGCCTTTGCCAGCAACCGCTTGGCGATGGTGGGGCTGGCGATTATGGTTGCGCTGCTGCTGGTGGCTGTGTTTGCGCCGCTGCTGGCGCCTTACCCGCCGACCGTCGGTGAACTGGGCCAGCGCCTGCTGCCGCCTTCCACCCTCCATTGGCTGGGCAGCGACGACCAGGGCCGTGACATCTTCAGCCGCCTGGTGCACGGCAGCCGCATCACGTTGTTTGTGGTGGTGCTGGTGGCCGTGCTGGCTGCGCCCATCGGTTTGCTGGTGGGCACGCTGTCGGGTTATGCCGGCGGTTGGGTGGACGCGGTGCTGATGCGCATCACCGACATCTTCCTGGCCTTCCCGCGCCTCATCCTGGCTCTGGCCTTTGTGGCCGCACTGGGCCCGGGCATCGAAAACGCCGTCATCGCGATTGCCATCACCTCGTGGCCGCCTTACGCACGCATTGCCCGCGCCGAAACGCTGACCATTCGCCAGGCCGACTACATCAGCGCCGTCAAGCTGCTGGGTGCCAGCCCGCTGCGAATCGTGCTGCGGCATGTGATGCCGTTGTGTGTGCCCAGCGTCATCGTGCGCGTGACGCTGGACATGGCCGGCATCATCCTGACAGCTGCGGGGCTGGGGTTTCTGGGCCTGGGCGCGCAGCCGCCAATGCCCGAATGGGGCGCGATGATCGCTGCCGGCCGGGCTTATGTGCTGGATCAGTGGTGGGTGGCCGCAGCGCCGGGCGCCGCCATCTTCATGGTCAGCCTGGGTTTCAATCTGCTGGGTGATGGCCTGCGCGACGCGCTGGACCCCAAGGGCCAGCGCTGAAACTTGCAGCGCCAGCGTGGTGCTTTCAAGGCAACAGGGCAGCCAGCGGCACGACCTGCACACGGTTGGCCAGGCTGTAGCGCCGTTGGCCGGGGTAGACCACATACAGCGCATCCAACGCCAGGTCTTGCAGCGCCACCTGCATGGACTTGGTGAACGTGGGCGCGTCGCTGCGTTTGAACTCAACACCCACGCGGCGGCCGTGTTTGAACATCAGCAGGTCCAGTTCGGCGCCCGCATGCGTGGCCCAAAAATAGGCTTCGTCGGGGTTTGCCAACCGCAGCACCTGGTCCAGCGCAAATCCTTCCCATGAGGCCCCCAGCCGCGGGTGCCGCTGCAGTGCGTCAGGGTCGGTGATGCCCAGCAATTCATGCAACAGCCCGGTGTCACGGAAATACAGTTTGGGCGCTTTCACCTGCCGCTTGCCGGTGTTGATGAACCAGGGCTGCAACTGGCGCACCAGGTAGGCCTGCGTCAACCAGTCCAGGTAGCGGCGCACGGTGCTTTCGTTGACGCCCAGCGAGCGTGCAGGTTCAGCCGCGTTCCACACCTGGCCATGAAAGTGCGCCAGCATGGCCCAGAAGCGATAAATAGCGGGTGCTGGTACGTTCATACCCAGTTGCGGCAGATCGCGTTCAACGGTGGTGCGGATGAATTCGCGGCGCCAGGCGCGGCTGTCGGCGTTGCTGGCTGCGGTGTATGAACGTGGAAACCCACCACGCCACCACAGCCGATCGGCCTGGTTGGCGCCGGTTTCTTCGATCGTGAAGCCGCCGGCTTCGATGATTTCGATGCGACCAGCCAGTGATTCGCTGGACTGGCGTAGCAGCACAGGCGATGCACTGCCCAGCAGCAGAAATCGTGCGGCGTTGTCGGGTCGGTCGACCAACACACGCAGCACCTTGAACAGGTCGGGTGCGTGTTGCACTTCATCGATAACCACCAGGCCGCGCAGCCCCTGCAGCGCCACCAAGGGCGTAGCCAGCTGGGCCAGGGCTTGGGGGTCTTCCAGGTCGAACCAGTGCGTGATGAAGGGCGTGGGGGGCGTGGTGCGTGGTGCGTCTGGTGGTGCGCCGAAATTTGCCCCAGCTGCGAAACCGGCTGCCTGCATCAAAGCGCGCGCCAGCGTGGTTTTGCCCACCTGGCGGGGGCCCACCAGGGCCGCAACGGGTGCGCGGGCCAGTGCGGTTTGCACCGCCGATTGAAGGCTGGAGCGGATGAGCATGGGGCAATGTACTTGAAATTCCCGCTTCGGGAGCGGGAATTTCAAGTATTGAAAAAACACGCCCTGGTGATTTTGAAGCGGCCTGCCTGCTGACGGCAGCGTGCAGGCCAGAAGCTGCTTACGCCCAAAAGGAGGCTGTAGCCGTCGTCGTCTCCGCTGTCCTGTCTAATGCAGGCCTGTGAACACCACCGCCGCCCCAGCCCCGCTGCTGACCGTGCAAGACCTGCGCATAGCCTACCCGGTGCGGGGTGGCGGCATGTCCGAGGTGGTGCGCGGTGTGAGTTTCACGCTGGGACGTGAACGACTGGGCATCGTGGGTGAATCGGGTTCGGGCAAAAGCCAGACGGGGCGCGCCATCGTGGGCCTGACGGCACCGGGTGGCATGGTGACAGCGCAGCAGTTGCTGTTTGGCGGCGTTGACCTGCTGACTTGCACACCCGCCCAGCGTCGGGCCTTGCGTGGCGGACGGATGGCGATGGTGCTGCAAGACCCCAAGTATTCGCTGAACCCCGTGATGCGTATCGGCGCGCAGATTGCTGAAACCCTGCAGGCCCACCGCCCCTGCAGTGCCGCCGATGCGCGCCGGCAGGTAACCGACGCACTGGCCGGGGTGGGCATTGAAGACCCAGCCCGTGTGATGAACCTGTACCCGCATGAAGTGTCGGGCGGCATGGGCCAGCGCGCGATGATTGCCATGATGCTGATCGCCGGGCCCGAGCTGCTGATCGCCGACGAACCCACGTCAGCGCTGGAC
>JANNMQ010000583.1:0-4571 GCA_031398045.1 Rubrivivax sp. | reverse complement strand
GTGGCGTCGGTAGATGCTGGGCCCGCTGGCGCTGGCCGCGGCGCCCAGTGGCACCATCTCCACGTCCAGGATGTAGTCGGTGTGTGGCTCCAGCGGTATGGGGAAGTCGATCGACGAGTGGCGGATACGGTCTTCGTCCACCGGCACGCAGCTGCCCTGCAACACTTCGCTGGCCGCTTCTTCCCATGGCGACATCAGCCCCACCTTCAACGGCACCAGGAAGGGTGTGTTGATGGGCAGCGGATGCGGCACGCCGTTTTGCCCCTGCGGATGGCGCGAGCTGGACGCCTGGAAACGCATGCGCAGTTCTTTGCCATAAGCGCGGAAGATGCGGTCCACGTCGTGCGTGTTGAACACCAGCTTCGGTGGCACTTGGTAGAAGACCTGCGCTTCATGGTCGGCCGGCAGCGTAACCAGCATCCACGGGTCCAGCTTCACGCCCATCGGCTGGCTGCTCTCAAACCGCGGCGCCGGCGGTGTGCCGGTGGGCGCGCCTATCTTGTCGGTGCGGAACCAGAAGTTTTGCGTGTCGTTGGCAACAGCGCCGCCGTTTACGCGCTCGCCCGTCCACTCCACACGCAGCCGGTACAGGGAATCGGGCAGCATCAGCGCGTTGCCGCTGGCGCCCGGGCCCAGCACCTGGGTGATGACTTGCAGGTCGGTCTTGATCTGTTGCGTGTCCCATTCAAAGCGCAGAAGCTCGCTGTGGCGCAGCGCGGCCACGGCGCCGATGAAAAATGGCGGTTCCAGGTTTTTGGTGTCGGGCGACACCGGCGCACCCGGTGCATCCTTGTGCAGGATGCCGACTTCCACGCGCGCCACGTCTTTGCCTTTGACCAGCCGCACCACGGCGGCCATCAACTTGCGTTGTTCGCCCCACGACAAAATTTCGGTGATGTCGTCGGCCCAAGGGCCGTTCATATCAGCCCAGCGCGGTGGCAAAAGCTTGGGCGGCGTGCGGTCTGCCGATGTGACGATGTGCCGTTCCAGTTCCTGGCCGTTGGCAGCCAAGGTGCGCAGCACGATCTGCTTCCTCTCAAACTGTTCGCGGGTGGCAAACAGCAGCACGTCCAGCGTGCCATAGGCGCCAGTGTGCAACACCACCACGTCGTCGAGTGGGCCGCGTGTGATGCCCAGCTTTTTCAGTCGCTGGGCGGTGGTGTCTTCGGCTGTTTTGTCACCGAAGACGATGATGCGGCCGTCGTCCAGCACAGGGGCTTGCAGCACACGGGCTTCGCAGGTGCGGGTGTCTGCGGCGGCACGCGCGGGGGGCACTTCCGCGCGGCCCAGTTGGCCTTCGCTGCGGGCCAGCATGGCCAGTGCGGTGGCGTCCAGGCCTTGCGGATGCTGCCAAAGAGCGTCCAGGCTGCCGGCGCTGCTGCGCGCCAGCAGCAGCGAGCTGGCCACCTTGGCGTGCAACTGGGGGCTGATGCGCAGCGGCTGCGCGCCGTTGCGCCGGGCGGCCAACGCCGAAAACACCGGGTCGGCGGCGTCGAGGGCGGCGCCGGCGTCGTGGCGCGGGTCATCGGCCACAGGGCCACGCCCGCCCACCACCCCTTGTGGCCGTGCAATCAGGCCGGGTCCGCCTGGCACTCCTGGCACCACGGGCACTACGGGTGGCTTGGCACAAGGCACCAGGCTGCCCACCACAAACGCCGGGATGATGCCGCGCTGGCCGTCCAATGCTTCGTCGCCAGAACGCCAGCGTTCGTTCACCTTCAAGCCGGTGTCGGGCGCTTGGCTGCGCCGTGTACCGGGCGGGTCGGGCCAGGCCTGGCCTTCCAGGTTCCAGCCCACGGCCGAAGCGCCGTAACGTTCCCAGCGGAAGGTCCACAGCACCTCGGCCGGCGGGCAAGGCGGGCTGCAGACACTGCCCCAGCGGTCGCGCACCGTCTGCGTCAGACGTTCAGTTTTTTCGATCGCCTTGGTAGCCGGTGTCGGTTCCCAGGTCAGCAACGCCAGCTGTGCGTTGGCGTTGGCCTGCGTGGCTTCGCGCAGCGTCCACCACACCGCCGGAGCGTCGGGGCCGTCCAGTGTGGGTGTGAGCACCGCGCCGTTGGCGGGGTTGATGCGCTCCAGCGCCACCGCGCTGATGGTGTAGTGGTACTGCTCGCCGCCGCGTTCGGCGATGCCACCCGGCAACAAGCCCACCGGTGCGCCGATGGCTGTGCCCAGGCCGCCGATGACCAGGCCCGGCGTCACGTCGGGTGTGATGCGCATCGACACCGCGGGTATCGCATCGATGGGCACGATGACGGGGTTCAGCTCGGCCAACGTGGGCATGTTGTCGCGCTCCAGCGCCTGGCCCAGGCTGACGTCGATGCCCTTGTCCACACCGGTGCCGGCTGCCAACGCCGGTGAACGGCTCTTCAGCGATACCTTCTCCACCAGCTGTGGCATGGGGGAAGACTTCTTCGGCCCTGCGATGGTGATGTCGACGCAGCCTTCGACGTCAAAGAAGAAGAAGCTCACCTTGCCGCAGGCCTTGCCATGCACATACAGCTGCAGGCTGCCCTGGTCCTGGTTGGGGCCCTTGGCTTGTTCGTTGACTTTCACTTCCAGCGACGCATAGGCGCCGATGGAGACGATGAACAAGCGCAATTCGCCCGCCACATAAACCACGCCGTGCACGATGACGGGGTCGAAGCCCACCACCGCATCCATGCCGCCGCCCACGCGCAAGTAAAGGCCCGCAGCCGTGCTGCCCCAGGTGAACGATGCCGCCACACCCACGCCGATGGCCATGCCTTGAATGGCCGACAGTTGACCGCCGGTGGTCTTGAACTGCGGCAGCCCGTCGCCCTTGAACATCAAATAGCCGGTGCCGCGAACGATGCCCAGCACGTCCACTTCGATGCTTTGGCCGATGTCTTTGCGTGCACCCAAATACACATGCCATTTGTGCAGGTGGGGCGGGAAGGGGAACACCGCCTCAACGGGTATCACGATCTTGATCAGCTTTTCAACTTCCCAGCTGATGAGCACGCCCACCATGAAGTGTTCAGGCGTCACTTCGATGACTGCCAGCACACCGCCCTTCATGCCCAATTCGCCGACGCTGGGCGGCGGCATCAGGATGCGCGCGTTCATCATGATCAGCACCCGCGGGCCCGGCAGCTCCAGCAGCAGCGTGCCATCCAGGTTCATGATCACGCCACCTTCCATGGTGCCGATCAACATGCCCAGGCCAAAACTCCAGCGGTCGATGCGAGGTTTCCACAACACATCGCCTTGCGGCCCGGCCAGCAGATGCGGTTGCCCGCCGGCCGCCTTCAGCCATGCAAGCGCGGGCACGCCGGTGCCGGCGCCAATGGCGTCATTGCGCTGGTAGTGCATCCCAAAGATGCCGCGGAAGCCGAAGATGCCCAGGCCCGAATTGGCCAAAGGGATGCCCACCGGCAGCACCACGTTCAGGCCCACGTAGACACCGGTGGCGGTGCGCGGGCCGTCGGTAATCGTTGCAACGGCAACCGCGGCGGCCACGCGCACCGACAAAGGCCGCAGCGTCAGGTCCAACTGGCCGGCGATGACGCTGGTCTTGTTGGCGCCGCTGCCCTCACTTTTGATTTCAAGATAGCCCTTGCCCACCAGCGCGCCGGGTATATCGACGCCGGCTTGCAACGCTGTCAGCTCCGGCGGGCGCGGGTCGTCCAGGTAGGCGCGCACGCTGGCGCGTTCCACACTCACCACGCCCAGGTCCACACCCAGGCCGATGTCGATCTCGAACGTCATCGGGTTGGTGCGCGACAGGCGCGCGCCCAGCACGCGCAGGATTTGGCCCAGCGGTTCACCGATCTTCAGCGCGCCGCCGCTGGCGATGTCGATGCTGAAGCCGCGTGAACTGTCGAAGATGGGCCGCAGCTGCCACTTGGCTTGCCCCGTGTCGGTGCGGTTGCCCAGCCGCAGGCCAATGGCCTTGTAGCGGATGGCCAGCGGGTGGTCGCGCGGCACCACGATCAGGCCGTCCAGGATGTTCACCGACCAGTCGATGCCGACATCAAACAGCAGCTGGCCTTCAAATTCACCACCGCGGTCGCGCTGCAGGTATTCAGCGCCGAACATCACGATGCGTTCGACACGGAACCAAGGCAGCGCGGCAATGGTGCCAGCCGCCACCAGGCTGCCGGCTGCCAGCGTGGCGTCGACATCGGCGCCGCGCCCACCTTCGGCCGTGCTGGCCAAGAGCGGCCAGAAGCTGAGGAATGAACCCAGCAGCGTCAGCCCCAGGTCCTTGTCCGCTGGCATCGCTTCGCCGGGCACCCAGCCGGCGTACAGCAGGCCGTCTTTGTCAGCCGGGTCGGCGCCCACCGAGAGCAGCGTGGTGACACGGCCGGTGCCGGGGTCGCTTTGGCACAGCACGCGGAATTTTGTGATGCCGTCGGCCGGGTTGTTGGGCCCTACCGGCGTGCCGTTTTTCAAGGAGTGCACAATCGGCGGGCTGCTGCTGCCGGTGGCGCCGGTGGCGCGCAGTTTTTGCTCGGTGGCTGTTTCAAAGTCCACTTCGGCTTCGATTTCGCCGGCTATCAGCTGGCTGCGCACCACGCGCAGTTTCAGGCGCGCCGAACGGAACC
>JANNMQ010000644.1:0-2833 GCA_031398045.1 Rubrivivax sp. | reverse complement strand
CTTATTTCGACCGCGACCGCGTCTACCGCTACGTCAACCGCGGCTATCGCGAGTGGTTCGGGCTCGACCCCGCCCGGCCCGGCGCGGTGAGTGCCCGGCAGTACCTCGGCTCTGCCACCTTCGACGGCATACGGCCCCACGTGGCGCGTGCGCTGGCGGGTGAGGCGCTGACCTTTGAATACGAGACCACCATCGTCGGCGGCGCACTGGTGACGGCGCGCACCACGCTGATTCCCGAGATCGGTGCCGACGGTCGCGTGGCGGGCTGTTTTGAGCTGACCTTCGACATCACCGAACAAAAGCGCGCCCTGACCATGCTGGTGCAGGCGCAGAAGATGGAGGCTTTGGGCCAGTTGACCGGAGGCCTGGCGCATGACTTCAACAACATCCTGACCGTCATTCTCGGCAACCTGGACGCGCTGACCCGCGCCCGCAGCGGCGACGCCACGGTGGCCGAGTTCGTGGACCCTGCGGCAGATGCGGCGCGGCGCGGCGCCGACCTCATCAAGGGCTTGCTGTCGTTTGCGCGCAAGCAGCCGCTGGAGGCGCAGGCGGCCGACTTGACGGTGCTCATTGCTTCAGTGGGCCGCATGGTGCGGCGTTTGTTGCCCGACAGCCTGCAACTCGACATGGCCACTGGCGACCGTGCACTCTGGACCTGCATCGACACCCATCAACTGCAAAACGCACTGTTGAACCTGGTGCTCAATGCGCGCGACGCCTGTGCGCTGAAAGGTCGCATCGCCGTGCACAGCAGCGCGCGCAGCCTGGGCGGCGCCGAGGCTGCAGCGCTGCAGGTCGGCCCCGGGCACTATGTGCTGATCGAGGTCAGCGACAACGGCGCCGGCATGGACGCAGCCACACAAGCGCGCGCCTTCGAGCCCTTCTTCACCACCAAGTTGCATGGGCAGGGCACCGGCCTGGGCCTGGCGATGGTTTACGGCTTCGTCAGGCAGTCGGGTGGCGCCATTCACATCCGCAGTGCGCCCGGCCAGGGCACCACGGTTTCGGTGTGGCTGCCGGCCCTGGACGCGGCCAGCGCGGAACCCGGCACGGCAGGCAGCCCTGCGGAAGCGGCGCGTGGCGACCAGGGCCTGGCCTTGCTGGTGGATGACGAACCGGCCGTGCGCCAGGTGGTGCGGCGCCAGTTGCTGGACCTGGGCTATGTGGTGATTGAAGCCGAGAACGGCGCCGAGGCGCAACAAATCCTGGAACGGACACCCGGCATCAACCTGCTGCTGACCGACGTGGTGATGCCCGGTGATGTGGACGGCCGCGCGCTGGCGGCGTTTGCGCGCGAGCGCTGCAACGTGCAGCGCGTGTTGCTGATGAGTGCGTATGTGCCCGAGCCGGGCGGCAACGCCAATCAGGCCCTGCTGGCCAAGCCCTTCACGCGCGCCCAGCTTGCGGCGCAAATCGAGGCCGCCGCACCATGACGGGCACCGTCCCGGCGGGCCAGCCCGGCCAGCCTGGCGACCGGCAGCCGGCTGGCCCAGCGTTGATCTATGTGGTGGAGGACGACGACGCCGTTGCCAGGCTGGTGGTCGCCGCCTTGCATGAATTCGGCTTCGCCACCGAAACCTTCCGCAGCGGTGGCGCCGTGTTGCGCCAGTTGCGCACCGAGCGGCCCGAGCTGTGTGTCGTTGATCTCGGCTTGCCCGACATCGACGGCATCGAACTGGTGCGGCAGATTGCCGCCCTGTCGAGCAGCGGCGTGCTCATCCTCACTGGCCGCGGCCACACGGTGGACCGGGTGATGGGGCTGGAACTGGGGGCCGACGACTACATGGTCAAGCCTTTTGAGCCGCGTGAACTGGTGGCCCGGGTGCGCAGCATCTTGCGCCGCCGCACCACGGGCCATGGCGGCGCGCCGGGCCAGAAACGCCATGCCAGTTTTCTGGGCTGGCGCCTGGACTGCGCGGCCAACGTGCTGCGCGCCGCCGACGTCAGTGAACACCTGCTGGGCACCGCAGAAACGCAGGTGCTGCGCGCCTTTGTTGAACGGCCACACCAGATCCTGACGCGCGAGCAGCTGATCGGCCAACGCGACCTGTCGCCGCTGGACCGCAGCATCGACGTGCGCATCTCACGCCTGCGCCGCAAGCTCGAGAGCGACCCGCAGAACCCGAAGATCATCAAAACCGTCTACGGCGCCGGCTACATGTTTTCAGCCGCCGTGACCTGGTCGTGACCTGGTCGTGGCGCGTCACTGATCTGATCTGATCGCCAGAAATTCAGACGCCCAGCAGATCCACCTCAAACACCAGCGTGGCGTTAGGCGGAATCACACCACCGGCACCGCGTGCACCGTAGCCCAGGTCGGCCGGGATCGTCAGCACGCGCGTGCCACCCACCTGCATGCCGGCCACGCCTTCGTCCCAGCCGCGGATGACTTCGCCGCCGCCCAGGCCGAAGCTGAAGGGCTGGCCGCGGTCTTTGCTGCTGTCGAACTTCTTGCCGCGGTTGTTGCTGGCCGTGGGGTCGTACAGCCACCCGGTGTAGTGCACCTGCACGCGGTTGCCGGTCTTGGCTTCGGCGCCGGTGCCGGCAACGGTGTCGTCGTACTGCAGGCCCGAAGGCAGCGTGGTGGTCATCAGGGTTCTCCGTTCAGGTTTTCTAAGAAGCCGCAATGATGCCAGCCCACAGCGGCACGGCCCGGGCCAGCCAGTCGGCCGGGTTGTACGCCACCAACGGCGGCAGGCCCAGCACGGCGCCTGCCGTCTGCAGGGCAGCAACAGGGTCTTGCAGCTGCAACGGCTGCGCACCATTTTGTTTGCTGAGCTTCTGGCCATCGTCGGCCAGCACCAGCGGCGTGTGCAGATAGGCTGGCGGG
>JANNMQ010000634.1:0-2756 GCA_031398045.1 Rubrivivax sp. | reverse complement strand
CGACCTGTTTGTCAGCATCCATGCCGATGCCTTCTTCACGCCGCAAGCGCGCGGCGCCAGCGTCTTTGCGCTCAGCACCCGGGGCGCCAGCAGCGCTGCCGCGCGCTGGATGGCGCAGCGCGAAAACAGCGCCGACGCGGTAGGCGGCGTGAACCTGGCCAGCGTGCGCGACCCGCAGTTGCTGCAGGCCATGCTGGACATGAGCACCACCGCCCAGGTGAAAGACAGCCTGAAACTGGGCCACGAGGTGCTTAGCCGCATCGGCCGCGTGGGCCGGCTGCACAAGAGCCAGGTTGAACAGGCCGGCTTTGCGGTGCTGAAAGCGCCTGACATCCCCAGCATCCTGATCGAAACCGCCTTCATCTCGAACCCCGAAGAAGAAGCCAAGTTGCGCGACAGCGCCTACCGCGAAGAGTTGGTGGCCGCCATCACCGCCGGCATCAAGCGCTACTTCGAACGCAACCCGCCGCTGGCGCGGCAGCGCCAGCTGTAGCGGGCCGCTGGCCACCGGTAACCAGGCCACCCGGGCAAAAGCCAACACCCCCAGCGCTGCACAGACAGCTATTGCTGATCGCGGCCCAGATAACGCTTGCGTCTGAAAAAGTAAATCAACAGCGCAGCCACCACGGCCATCGACGCCATGGTGAGCCAGACACCCTTGCTGGAGTGGATCAGCGGCAGCGAGTCGAAATTCATGCCGAAAAATCCGGTGATCAAGTTCAATGGCATGAAGATGGCCGTCAACACCGTGAGCGTGCGCATGATGTCGTTGGTGCGGTGGCCAAGCGCCGAAAAGTGCATCTGCACGGCCGTTTCGGCACTTTGCTGCAGCCGCCGCACATGGCTGAGCACCCGTTCCACATGTTCCAGCACATCGCGTGAACGAACGCTCAGCAATTCACGGTCACGCCGCTTCTCAGGGTCCGGTTCATCGGGCCACTCGGCCAGCGCGTCGATCCACTCTTGCACGGCACTGCGCTGGTCCTCGCAGGTGTCTTCCAGCTGGGTCAAAGCATTGCGCGACTCGAGCAACAGCTGCCAGTCGTCAAAGCGGCTTTTCGGGTCCAGCAGCTGCTGCTGCAAATAACCCAGCTGGCGCGTCAGCAGCCGACGCAGGTCCAGGTAGCTGTCCACCATGTGGTTGACCATGCGCAGCATCAAGTCGGCCGGGCTGCTGGGCAGGCGTGCCACCGTGCGGCCGTCGTGCCGCAGTTCAAGGTTGCCGTCCAGCTCGCTGTTTTTGCCCATGCCCGTGCCCAGGGGAAAAGCCACCATGCCCGCGCCCACCACCATGCCAGCCAGGCGCGAGGCGAAATACTCGCGCACCGCGCAGTCGGCCGGGTGGACCGTGATCAACACGCGGTCGAAAACCGCAAACCCCACCGGGCTGGTGTCAATGGCCTTTAGGGCCTGGCGGGCGCTGGCCAGCGTGCCGTTGCTTTCGTCGAGAAACAGGCTCTCGGAACCGGTGCCCGCGGCCAGCCGCCGAAACACCATCAGGTCGTACCACGAGGTGTAGTCGTAGTGACTCGGCAGTTGGTTGTTCAGCAGATCCAAGACATGCAGGTCAACCAGCGGCCCGGCCTGCCAACGATGCAGAGCCGACTGAATGTCCGGCGACATGACCTCAAATTCACGCCGCGCACTGCCCAACCACAGGAAGCCGTTGTCAGGCAAAGCGGCCGGTATCGCTGGCAGCTCGGTGAACTGGTCGGCCTGGATGAGAAAGATGCGCATGGTTCAGGCCTGCCAGGCACCCCCCGACCGCCTAACGCGCGGTGTGCAGGGTGCCCACTGCACAGGCCCGCCACTGGGCGCCACCTTAAACACCGCGCAACTTGCGCGCTGCATCCAGCGCGAAGTAGGTCAGCACCCCGTCGGCCCCTGCCCGCTTGAAGGCCAGCAGCGCTTCCATCATCACGGCGTCGTGGTCCAGCCAACCGTTGGCTGCAGCGGCCTTCAGCATCGCGTACTCACCACTGACCTGGTAGGCAAAAGTCGGCACGCGGAATTCGTCTTTCACACGGCGCACGATGTCCAGGTAAGGCATGCCGGGTTTGACCATCACCATGTCGGCGCCTTCTGCAATATCCAGCGCTACCTCGCGCAGCGCTTCGTCGCTGTTACCGGGGTCCATCTGGTAGGTTTTTTTGTCGCTTTTGCCCAGGTTTGCCGCACTGCCCACGGCATCGCGGAAAGGGCCGTAAAAGGCGCTGGCGTACTTGGCGCTGTAGGCCATGATGCGGGTGTGGATCTGCCCGCCGGCTTCCAGCTCGGTGCGGATGGCGCCAATGCGGCCGTCCATCATGTCGCTGGGCGCCACGATGTCCACCCCGGACTGCGATTGCAGCAGCGCCTGCTTGCGCAGCACGGCCACCGTGTCGTCGTTGATGATGTACCCGCTGGCGTCCAGCAAACCGTCCTGGCCATGGCTGGTGTAGGGGTCGAGTGCCACATCGGTGAGCAGACCCAGCTCTGGGAATCGTGCTTTGATTTCACGCACCGCACGCGGCACCAGGCCCTCGGGGTTCAGGGCCTCGCGGCCGTCGGGTGTTTTCAGGGCCGGGTCGATCACCGGGAACAGCGCCATCACGGGCACGCCCAACTGCAGGCATTGCTCGGCCACCTTCAGCAGCTCGTCCACACTGCGCCGCTGCACACCCGGCATGCTGGTGACGTCTTGCACCCGATGGGCACCGTCGAGCACAAAAACCGGCAGGATGAGGTCTTCAGGCGCCAGCCGGTTTTCACGCACC
>JANNMQ010000597.1:0-5911 GCA_031398045.1 Rubrivivax sp. | reverse complement strand
CCCGCTACTGCTGCCCGCTCTGTCTGCGCCTGCGCCCGCTCCGGCGCCAGAACCGGGGCTCATGCGGTGCATCTCACTGCCCGCCCAAGGGCCGGCATGTCCCCGCCCACCCCTGCCCACGCCCAACGCGTCAGGGCCGATGGCAAAACCGCTGCGCGGCTCCACGCGCACAGCCCGCTCATCACCAAGCTGGGCCCGCAGGCGCGCGGCAAACATCTCACTGCGCCGGCTGCCAGCGGCACCTTCGGCAATGACGGGCGTGCTGTGCATGGACAGCACCAGCGGGGGCAGGTTGAACACCGACACCACCCGCTGGCGCTCGCTCGCCGGCAGGCTGTCGAGCAACATCACCACATCCGTGATGCGCTGCGCCGGCTGCATGCCAAAACTGCGGCTCACCAGTTTGTCGCGTTCGGCCACGTTGATGACCGCACTGATGCCCTGCGCCAGCGCCAGCCCGGCGGCCAGCACCAGCATCAGGCGGCCGAAGAGTGAACGTGGTAACCAGCGTGTGAAGGCCTTCACCGAAGGGGGCCTCAACCGGCCATGTCGACCGCAGCCGACAGCACATAACCTTCACCGCGCACCGTCTTGATCAACACTGGGCTGCGCGGGTCGTCGCCCAGACGCTGGCGCAGGCGGCTGACCTGCACGTCGATGCTGCGGTCCAGCGGGTCGGCGTCACGCCCCTGGGTCAGGTCGAGCAACTGGTCGCGGCTGAGCACGCGGTTGGGGTGCGTCACAAAGACGTGCAGCAGCTTGTATTCCACGCCGCTGATGGGTGTGGACTCGCCGGCTGGCGACACCAGCTGGCGCCGGGCAGTGTCGAGCACCCAGCCGGCGAAGCGCAGCCGGCTGTTGTCCACCGGCTGCAGGTTGGGCGGCAGGCTGCGTGTGCGGCGCAGGATGACCTTGATGCGCGCCAGCAGTTCACGCGGGCTGAACGGCTTTGGCAGATAGTCATCAGCACCCATTTCCAGGCCGACGATGCGATCGGTTTCGTCACCGCGGGCGGCCAGCATCAGGATCGGAATCTCGGACTTGGCGCGCAGCTGCCGGCACAGCGTCAAACCATCGTCGCCGGGCAGCATGAGGTCGAGCACGACGAGGTCGAAGGCGCCGTCGGCCAGCACGCGCCACATGCCGCGGCCGTCGCCCACCGCGCTGGCACGCAGGCCGTTTTTCTCCAGGTAGCGCGTGAGCAGCGTGCGGATCTCAGCGTCGTCATCGACGACCAGGATGTGGTCGCTGCGTTCCAGAGTTGTAGGCATGTTTGCCATTGCACCGCAGTGTGGCCCCCATCGGGCGCACGTGAACGTATCACAGCATGTCAGACCGGGGTGCTGACACCGGGTGCGACAAATCTGCGACCACACGACACAAAGCGCACACAAGGCGGGCGCACTGTGCACAGCGTTGCGAAGGGATCTTCGACAACGCGGCAGTGCCAGGCTTGAAATCTGCGCTGTCGTTCATCAGTACCCCCACAGTACCCCCTCAGTACCTCATCAGCAATCTCTAAAGGAATCTCATCATGAAGACCTCAAGCCGAATTCTCTCCATCGCAACCGCCGCGTTGACGCTGGGCGCCGGTGGTTTTGCCTACGGCCACGGCGGCCAGGGAGCCAACAATCACATGGGTGGCGGCATGGGCATGCATCAGGGCATGGGCAGCGGCGCGGGCCACGGCATGCACCACGCCGGCCCGTCTGCAGATGCAGCCACGCAGCTGGCAGCCACCAAGGCCGAGTTGAAGATCACCGCTGCGCAGGAAGCAGCCTGGCAGGCTTTTGAAACCGTGGTGCTGCAGCAAGCCAGCGCGCGGCAGGCTTTGCGCGCCGGCCTGCAGGCTCGCATGCAGGACCCAGCGGCAGCGGCCAGTGTGGACCACCAGGCACAGCGCGAGGCGATGCAGAAACTCCGCCAGAACGAACAGGCTGCGCGCGACCAGGCACGCCAGGCGTTGTATGCGGTGCTCAGCCCTGAACAAAAAGCGCTGGCTGACCAGCGCCTGGGCGCCGGCCAAGGCAAGCACAAGGGTGGACACCGACACACCAGCTGAGGTCTGCACCGGCCGCACAGGCTGGTGCCGATGGGCTGCAAGCGCTGCGCCAGCGCGCTGGACCTGCGCTCGTGTAGGCCGCATTCCCCCCTAGTTTGAATAGGAGTGCGGCATCGATTCGCATCGTATGGTCACGGATGGAGTCAAAAAGACACGCTCGCCACAGTTCTCACGCTGGGCGAGCCATTTGCCGACGCTTCGCCGGTGAACTACCGCGCGGCAACACCGCAGTACAAGGAGCAGCCGTCATGTCTGAATATCTGCGCAGCTTGTCAGGCCGCACGCGGTTGCACACCGCTTCGGTTTCAGGTTATGGGCAGCTAAGGTGGGCGCGGTGCCTACACAAACTGAAGGCTGCCGTGCTGACAAGCGTGCTGACAAGCGTGCTGATTTTGGCCTGTGCCGCTGCGTTGCCCGTTCCCGCCTGGGCGCAAGCACGAGACCTGCTGCCTTCCATACCGCGCGGCACCGTGGGCGTTCGGTTGGAAACGGTGGCCGCCGGCCTGGCAGCACCCAACTACGCCATCAGCGCACCGGGCGACCCGACGCGGCTGTATGTGGTGGAGCAAAACGGCCTGCTGCGGGTGATCGAAAACGGCGTGCTGCTAGCCGCGTCGGCACTGGACATGCGGGCCCTGGTGTCGCCGCCGCTGGTACTGACCAACGCCAACGACGAGCGCGGGTTCTTGGGTTTGGCCTTTCACCCCGACTTTGCCAAGGTAGGCAGCGCGGGTTATCGCACGCTCTACACCTACGGCAGTCAGCTCATAGAACCGGGCACCCTGCCCACCTTTGTGGCGCCTAACAACGCCACCCAGGGTTTCAAAAACGTGGTCAACGAATGGAAGATGGACCTGAGCACACGCTTGGTGGACGCGGCCAGCCGGCGCGAGGTGGTCTCTTTTGGCAAAAACGCCAACAACCACAACGGCGGCACCATTGCGTTCGGTGCCGATGGTTACATGTACCTGGGCCTGGGCGATGGCGGCAATGCCAATGACGTCGGACCGAGCCACATCGAGCCGGGCGGAAATTCACAGAACCCGTCCACACCGCTGGGCAAAATGCTGCGCATCGACCCGCTGGCGCCTGCGGCAACCGTTGGCAGCCTTGACCGGGTCAGCGACAACGGCCGCTACCGCATTCCTGCTGGCAACCCGTTCCAGGGTGTCGGCGAGGTGGCCGAGACCTACGCGCTGGGCTTCCGCAACCCCTACCGCTTCAGCGTTGACCGCACCGACCTCGGTGGCAACGGGCAGATCATCGTGGCCGATGTGGGCCAGGGCAATATCGAAGAGATCAACCGCTTGCAGTTGGGCGGCAACTACGGCTGGGCGGTGAAGGAGGGCAGCTTCCTCTTCAACCGCGCTGTAGGAGGCGCTGCCGGCACCGGCGCCAACAGCCCTGGCGCACCTGCAGGCTTCATCGACCCCATCAGCGGCCCGCTGGGAACGCTGCAGTACGACCACCAAGACGGCATCTCGATCACCGGCGGCTTTGTCTACCGCGGCTCCGACATCCCGGACCTCTTCGGCAAGTATGTGTTTGGCGACCTGGCGCTGCGCAATGCGCCACCCCGTGTGGATGGCCGCCTGTTTTATGCCGACCTGGACAGCGGGGAACTGGCGGAGTTTTTGTTGCCTGAATTTGGCAATGGCCGCCTGCCCAACGGATTGACCGTGCACGGCTTTGGTGAAGATGCTGCCGGTGAACTTTACGCACTGGCCACCAACACCGCTTCCAATGGCACGGGGGGTATCGTGTACCGGTTCGCCGCCTTGCCGAATGGGGTGACCGAGCCGCCGATGCTGGTGCTGGTGGGCTTGGCTCTGGTGGCTGCAGGGTCCAGCAAGCGTGCCCGACCTCGCGTGTGTGCGCCCGACCCGGGCGTGCCAGGCGGCTGAAGCGTGGTGCTGCAGCTGGGCTGACTCTTGCCAGCGCGGGCATCGGGGCGCCCTCTGCCTGAATAGAAAACTGGCGAAACAGCGTCCTGCTTGTTCACCCACGCCAGGTGCTGGCAGGCACCTGGGAAGCTGCGTTATCGGAGCCGCCAGGCCCCAAGTTCAGCGTCAGCACTTTCCAGCCCCGCACGCGGGCCGAGAGTGTTGCATTGGCTACTCGCCGCACCTCTGAGAATGGCGGCATGACCCCCAGCACCCTCGCCCTCACGCCGCACGGCCGCCTGACCGTGGTATCCGTGCCAGACGCCCCGCCGCTGCCGCTCGAATGGGGCCGCCAGCTGGCGGCGGACAGCGCTCTGGGTTCGGGCCCGGTACTGCTGCGGCTGGGCGCTGAACACGTCGGCGCGGCCCTGCCACCGGTGGTCGCGTGGTGGCGCGATCTGGCCGTGCGTTACCTGACCGCGCTGTGCACCCTGCCCGACGTGGCGGAGCACTTACCGGGCCGTGTGCCGCCGCCAGATGCCGGCGAACTGCAGGTGCTGGCGTGGTCAGTGCCGCCGATGGACGGGGCGGAATACCTGTCGGTCGACGTGCTGGCACGGCTGTGGCAGGAACTTGACGCCGCGCTGCACGCTGCCTTGCAGGTCTCGGGCCAGCCGCTCGGTGTTTTTCTGAAGGCGCAAAACCCGGCCTGGAATCTCGTCGGCCGCGTTCACGTCCATCTGGCCGAGAACCGCAAAGACGAGCAGTTTCCTTTTGCCTTCCTCGCCACCTACACCACCCGGCTTTCGGCACAGGGGAAGGCGCAGCACCGGCCGCTGGGCGAGGCCTTGCGCGAATACGCGGCCGCGGCAGACAAAAAACGCCTGCTGGCCCTGCTGGCGCCGCTGCAACGCGCGGGAGAGGGCTGCGCCTGGTTGAAGGACCTCATCGACCGCCGCGAGATCTTCCAGCCGCTGCGCTGGACAGCCGGCGAAGCGCTCACCCTTTTGCACGATGTGCCCAAGCTCGAACACGCCGGCGTGGTGGTGCGCATGCCAGCGCAGTGGCGGGCCAACCGGCCCTCGCGCGCAACGGTCAATGCCACGGTCGGTGGGCGCCAGCCGTCGCTGGTGGGGCAAGACGCGCTGCTTGACTTCCAAGTGTCGGTAGCCATCGATGGCGAAGCGCTGACCGCCGCCGAGGTGCGTGGCCTGCTGGCCGAAAGCCGCGGGCTGGTATTCATCCGTGGCAAGTGGGTCGAGGTCGACCAGGTACGGCTGCAGCAGACCCTGACGCAGTTTCAGCAAGTCGAGCGTCTGGCCAACGAGCAGGGTCTGGGCTTCTTTGATGCCATGCGCCTGCTGGCCGGGGCCGGTGGGGCCATCGGCGGCAAGGAGGTGACGGTCTCACCCGAGTGGGCGCAGGTGAACGCCGGGCCCTGGTTGGCTGAAACCCTGGCGGGGTTGCGCGGGCCGCAGGGTTTGGCAGCCGTTGACGTCGGCCTCGACCTTCGTGCCACGCTGCGGCCGTATCAGCAGGTTGGCCTGCGCTGGCTGCATCTGCTGTCCCGTCTGCGCCTGGGCGCTTGCCTGGCTGACGACATGGGTCTGGGCAAGACCATCCAGGTGTTGGCGCTGCTGCTGGTGCGCAAACGCGCCGAAGGCCCAGCAGCAAGCCTGCTGGTGGCGCCGGCCTCGCTGCTTGCCAACTGGGCGCAAGAGGCGGCGCGCTTCGCGCCTGGCCTGCGTGTGCTGGTGGCACACACCTCACAGACGCCGGCCGAGGAACTGGGTGCACTGCCGGCCGAGCGTCTGGCCGGGGTTGATCTGGTCATCACCAGCTATGGCGCGCTGCACCGCTACAACTGGGTGCTAACCACCCGGTGGCGGCTGGCGATTCTTGACGAGGCGCAGGCGATCAAAAATCCCGGCACTCGGCAGACGAAGGCGGCGAAGGCGCTGAAGGC
>JANNMQ010000567.1:0-2642 GCA_031398045.1 Rubrivivax sp. | reverse complement strand
TGAAAAAGGAAGGCGAAGCGGGGCGTCGCAAGATCACCCAGTACACGCGTTACGGTACCCTGTTGCTGGCTATTTTCCAGAGCCTTGGAATTGCACTGGCTCTTGAGGGTTCGCAGGGTTTAGTCACGTCGCCTGGTTTGGGTTTCCGCATGACAACAGTGGTGAGCCTTGTCGCGGGTACGATGTTTTTGATGTGGCTGGGCGAGCAGATTACCGAACGAGGTCTGGGTAACGGCATTTCAATTCTGATTTTTGCAGGCATCGTTGCTGGGTTGCCATCGGCACTGGGTGGTTTGTTTGAGCTCGTGCGCACTGGCGCCATGAGCATTCCGGCGATGATTTTGATCAGCTTCGTGGTGGTGTTTGTTACATTTGCCGTGGTGTTCGTGGAACGTGGGCAGCGAAAGATCTTGGTGAACTACGCCAAGCGCCAGGTTGGTAACAAGGTTTACGGCGGTCAGAGTTCGCACCTGCCCCTGAAGCTGAACATGTCGGGTGTGATACCGCCCATTTTTGCCAGCTCCATCATTCTGCTGCCTGCCACCGTGGTCAATATGTTCGCCTCTGGCGAAGGTTTGCGTTGGTTGAAAGATGTGTCAGGCGCTTTGTCACCCGGACAACCGATCTACGTGCTGCTTTATGCAGCGATGATTGTGTTCTTCTGCTTTTTTTACACCGCGCTGGTGTTCAACAGCCGCGAGACCGCTGACAACCTGAAAAAGAGCGGCGCATTCATTCCTGGTATCCGACCCGGGGAACAAACGGCCAAGCATATTGACCGTATCTTGGGTCGTTTGACATTGGCTGGTGCTGTCTACATCACCGCTGTCTGTTTGTTGCCTGAATTTCTGGTGTTGAAGTACAGCGTACCGTTTTACTTCGGTGGTACATCCTTGCTGATCATCGTTGTGGTAACGATGGACTTCTGGGCTCAAGTGCAGAGTTACGTGATGAGCCAGCAGTATGAGTCGCTCCTCAAGAAGGCCAACTTCAAGGCGAGCTGACATCAACAACCCATGAGTAAAGACGACGTTATTCAGATGCAGGGCGAGATTCTTGAGAATCTCCCTAACGCCACCTTCCGTGTGAAGCTGGAGAACGGCCACGTAGTCCTGGGTCACATCTCCGGCAAGATGCGCATGCATTACATCCGCATATTGCCCGGCGACAAAGTGACCGTCGAGCTCACGCCATACGATTTGAGCCGGGCACGCATCGTGTTCCGTGCGAAGTAAGTTTCATTGAGATTTGGGTCAAGGAGAAGATCATGAAAGTCGCCGCTTCCGTCAAGAAGATGTGCCGCAACTGCAAGATCATCCGCCGTAAGGGCGTGGTCCGTGTTATTTGCACCGACCCGCGCCACAAGCAGCGTCAAGGCTAAATTAAAGAGCCTCACAGAGGAACATCATGGCACGTATCGCCGGTATCAACATCCCTCCGCATAAACATGCGGAAATCGGACTGACTTCTATCTATGGCATCGGTCGTTCAACTGCGCAGAAAATCTGCACCGCAGTGGGCATTGCTTATTCGAAGAAGATCAAAGACCTGAACGACACCGATCTAGAAAAGATTCGGGACGAGATCGGCCGCATGACCATCGAAGGTGACTTGCGCCGTGAGTTGTCCATCAACATCAAGCGCTTGATGGACTTGGGTTGTTACCGTGGTTTCCGTCATCGCCGCGGTTTACCTGTGCGTGGTCAGCGCACCCGCACCAACGCACGCACCCGCAAAGGCCCGCGCAAAGGTGCGGCCATGCTGAAAAAGTGATTGGCCAATTAAGCCGCCCGTAACAGGCGGGGCAAGAAGACAGGTTCTTCGCAGCCCCGGACTACTGAAAGAATCAAGACATGGCCAAGGCACCCGTCAATACCGCCGCACGTCGCGTAAGCAAGAAAGTCCGCAAGAACGTTGCGGATGGTGTTGCACACGTACATGCGTCGTTCAACAACACCATCATCACCATCACCGATCGCCAGGGTGGCGCTTTGGCTTGGGCCTCCAGTGGTGGTCAAGGCTTCAAGGGCTCGCGCAAGAGCACGCCTTTTGCGGCTCAGGTGGCCGCCGAGGTGGCGGGACGCGCTGCTCAAGAGCAGGGCATCAAGAATCTGGACGTGCGCATCAAGGGCCCGGGCCCTGGGCGTGAAAGCAGTGTGCGCGCATTGGCTTCGCTGGGCATCCGCATCAACTCCATCAGTGATGTGACGCCCGTTCCGCACAACGGTTGCCGTCCGCAGAAGCGCAGAAGAATTTAGGCCATCGCCGAAGGGCCTTCGGCATAACCCCTGCACCACGGGGCGCCGGCAGTGGCTTGGTTGCACCTGATTGCGGCGGCGGTAAGGCCGAAGCAACGCCCCAAGAGGGTCATTGCAGCTCAGCTAGAATCAAAGGTTTTCTTCGAAGCCAGCATGCCGTTCGCGGCCTGCTGGTTGTTTCTTTAAAGCCCACCGTCTGTGCAGCTGTCGCTATTTTTGATGGCCAGCCAGACTCGCGCGGTACCCGGCTGTTCAGCCGGTGCTGGCCGCGTCAGATCACAAGGACCAAACACCCCCTCGATGGCCCCAGCTCCGCCTCACCGAGGCCAGTCGACCGATGACTAGGAGACGTCCTTGATGACCACTCCCCGCTTTGCCAGCTCA
>JANNMQ010000524.1:0-3073 GCA_031398045.1 Rubrivivax sp. | reverse complement strand
TCAAGCGCAAGAGCATCAGCCTGGAGTGATGCGGGCCCTCGCGCGAACACGGCGGAGCAGGCCACACGGCGATGCCCCGGACCCCCGCGACAATCGGGCACTCGTTGAAGGAGCTTGCCATGACGATCCGCGTGGTCCGCGACCGGTCGCACAAGATGAAACACACCGTTCAGGTGCGCCAACATTCGTTCCCGGTCGACGAGCCGGTCGCCAATGGCGGCGAGGACGCGGGCCCGACGCCGCACGACGTGTACGACAGCGCCGTCGGCGCCTGCAAGGCGATGACGGTGCTGTGGTACGCCCAACGCAAGAAGATTCCCATCGACGACATCCAGGTCACGGTCGATCGCGATGACAGCGAAGAAAGGCAAGGTGTGTACCGCCTGCGCGTGACACTGGGCCTCTCCGGTGCGCTGACCGACGCGCAGCGACATGAGCTGCTGGCCGTCGCCGAAAAATGCCCCCTGCACAAGCTGATGACGCTGGCCACGACGGAAGTCAAGACCGAACTCGCGCCCGTCGCCTAACCCGAACTTTGACCCCCTGATCAGGCCGTGACCCAGCATTCATGCGGGTTTCGGCCTTTTCTTCGCTTCGATATGTAGCCATGTATTATGGCCTATATGTGTTGACTATCTGCTGTCGATCGAACTATCATCGATGTCCATGTACATCGAGTCCGTCCCCAACCGGGACTCTCCCCCTGCGGTGCTTCTGCGCGAGTCCTATCGAGACGGCGGCAAGGTCCGCAAGCGCACCCTGGCCAACCTGTCGTGCCTGTCCGCCGATGTGATCGAGGGCTTGAAGGTGCTCATGCGCGGTGGGGTGGCCGTACCCAGTGCCGAGTCGGTCTTCACCGTCGAGCGCAGCCTGCCTCACGGTCATGTGGCAGCTGTGCTCGGCGCCGCGCGTGGCTCAGGCTCATATGCCTGGTTCGGCTCGGCCCCGCAGGAGTTGCAGCCCGTGCTGCAGGCCATGCTGGTGGCGCGCTTGCTGGAGCCGGCCTCCAAGCTGGCCACGCATCGCATGCTGCATGAGGACACGGCCACGTCGTCGTTGGGGCGTGTGCTGGGCGTGGGCCAGTGCAGCGCCGATGACTTGTACCGGGCGCTGGACTGGCTGCACGATGCTCAAGGCGCCATTGAACGGCGGCTGGCGCGCCAGCATCTGGTGGGCTCCACGTTGGTGCTGTACGACCTGACCTCGACCTGGCTGACCGGGCGCTGCTGCGAGTTGGCTGCGCGCGGGCATTCGCGCGACGGCAAGCGCGACGATCCGCAGATCGTGTTCGGCCTGGTGTGCACATCTGAAGGCTGCCCGATCTCGGTGGAGGTGTTCAAGGGCAACACTGCCGACCCGGCCACCGTGGCCGCGCAGGTGACCAAGCTCAAGGAGCGCTTCGGCATCGCTCACATCGCCTGGGTGGGCGACCGCGGCATGTTGACCTCGGCGCGCATCGAGCAAGTGCTCAAGCCTCAGGGCATGGATTGGGTCAGCAGCCTGCGTGCGCCGCAGATCGCGCTGCTTGCGGCCGAGCACGGCCCATTCCAACCCTCGCTGTTCGACGAGCGCAATCTGCTCGAGCTGACGAGCCAGCACTTCCCCGATGAGCGGCTGGTGGTGTGCCGCAACCCAGCTCTGGCCGAGGAACGCGCGCGCAAGCGGCTGGAGTTGCTGGCGGCCACCGAGGCAGACCTCGCCAAGATCGCCGCGGCCACGCAGCGCACGCGCAACCCGCTACGCGGCGAGCAGGCCATCGCGCTGCGCGTGGGGCGCGTCATCGAGCGCTTCCACATGGCCAAGCACTTCGCGCTGACGATCACCGATACCACCTTGGCCTGGACCCGCAAGGACGAGGCCATCGCCGCCGAGGCCGCGCTGGACGGGCTGTACGTGATCCGCACCAGCCTGCCCAAGGACAAGCTCGACGCGAACGGGGCTGTGGCCGCCTACAAGAGCCTGGCGCATGTGGAGCGGGCCTTCCGTTCGATGAAGACGGTGGACCTGAACGTGCGCCCGGTCTTCCACTACAGCGCGCAGCGCGTGCGCGCGCATGTCTTCCTGTGCATGCTGGCCTACTACGTGGAGTGGCACATGCGAGCGCGCCTGAAGCCGATGCTGTTTGACGACGAGCACCTCGACGAGGCCAGCGCAACCCGCGCTTCCCCGGTGGCCAAGGCCGTTCGATCCGAACACGCCAAGGCCAAGGACGCAAGCAAGCGCGCCGACGATGGCATGCCCTTGCACAGCTTCAGAACTCTGCTCAAGGACTTGGGCACCTTGACGCTCAACATCACGCACACAGCGCTCAACCCCGCGGCCAAGATCACCCTCACCACCCGCCCGACCCCGTTGCAGGACAAGGCCTTCAAACTACTCGGACTGAATCCCGCCTGTACCCAGTAACCGCACCCCTCAGATCCACAAAGATCAATGCGGACAAGGTGTTACGTTCAGGCAATCGTCAAAGTTCGGCCTAGATTCGCCCTTCCTGCACCGCATGGCAGGCGATCAGGGCGCCGTTGATCGCGGTCTGCGCGGGACGTTCGGACTTGCAACGGTCGTTGGCATGCGGGCAACGCGGGTGGAATGAACAACCGCTCGGCGGGCTGAGCGGGTTGGGCACCTCGCCCTGCACCGGGTTGCGCGCCCGGCCGCTCATGTGGATGTCGGGGATCGCGTCGAGCAGCATCCGCGTGTACGGGTGGCGCGGGCGGCCGAACAGCTCGGCCTTGTCGGCCAGTTCGACCAGCCGGCCGAGGTACATCACGCCGACCCGGTCGCTCACATGGCGCACCACCGCGAGGTTGTGCGAGATGAAGAGGTAGGTCAGGCCCTGCTTGCGCTGCAAGTCCTTCATGATATTGAGCACCTGGGCCTGCACCGACACGTCGAGCGCCGAGGTCGGCTCGTCGCAGACCAGGAACTCCGGTTGTGTGGCGAGCGCGCGCGCAATCGAGATGCGCTGGCGCTGCCCGCCCGAGAACTGGTGCGGAAACTTTTCCGTATCCGCCGTGGCCAGACCCACCGACAACAACAGCTCGCCGACCTTCTGGCGCAGCCCGTCGTCGTC
>JANNMQ010000492.1:0-3025 GCA_031398045.1 Rubrivivax sp. | reverse complement strand
GCCGTGGCAGCCAGTTCGCGGTGGCGCACGCCCATGATTTCGCCGTCTGCAGTGCTGGAAGTCACCTCCAGCACAGCCGGCAAGCTGGCCCGTTCAATGGCCAGCGAGTGGTAGCGGATGACCGAAAACTGCGCCGGCAGCCCTTCGTAAACGCCGCGCCCGTCGTTGCTGATGACGCTGGCCTTGCCATGCATCTGCACCTGCGCACGCACCACCCGGCCACCCAACGCCGCGCCAATGGCCTGGTGCCCCAGGCACACCCCCAGCAGCGGCAGCTTGCCGGCAAAGTGCTGGATGGCGGCCACGCAGATGCCGGCCTCGGCCGGTGAACAAGGGCCGGGTGACAGCACCAGCCGTTCGGGCCGCAAACCGGCGATGCCTTCCAGCGTGATCTCGTCGTTGCGAAACACACAAACGGCTTCGCCCAGCTCACCAAAGTACTGCACCAGGTTGAAGGTGAACGAGTCGTAGTTGTCGATCATCAGCAGCATGTGCGCTCTATCCTGTTAATTCCATGGGATGTTTAGCTCGTCACCCACTTTTCGTACCCGCTTGGATACCCGCTTTTTCTGTCGCTGGCGAGGCCGGCGCGACGTGCTGGGTGGGGACTGAGGCGCCACGCGGGCGCGATAGATCCGTCAGGCTGCCGGCTTGCGCCAACGCTGCCGAGAGAGCGCCGCTAAGGATGAGAGCTTGGCAAGCATGACGACCATTATTGTCTGCATTGACACCCATCAGTACGGCCGCGCCGTGCCGCTGGGGCTGCAGCGTCCGCGGCCACCGCCAAAATGTCGGCTTCAACCGCACTGCATCCGCCATGACCCAACGCACCGCCTCCAGCACCGCCTCCACCACCGACCCCCAACGCAGGGCCAAGGTCAAGCCGAAACAGGCGGTTGAGCCCCGCCTGTCGCGCACGCGCCGCCCGCCCGACGTGGCAGTGCCCGACTCGCAGACCGCCTTGCGCCGCCAGTTTGGCCGCGAGCAGCCATTTGGCCTGCAGAACCTGGGCTCGGAGCCGGTGTTTTCAGACTATCTGGTACACAACCCGGTCTCGGGTGGCCGCTACCAGGTGTCGATACGCGGCCAGGCGCCTGGGCACAACCTGTGCACCTGCCCTGACTTCGCCACCAATGAACTGGGCACCTGCAAACACATCGAATTCACACTCGCCAAACTGCAAAAAAAGCGCGGCGGCAAGTCGGCCTTGGCGCGTGGCTTCAGGCCCGGCTACAGCGAGATCTGGGTTGACCATGCACAGGCGCGCCACGTGCGCTTTCGTGCGGGCCAGGACTGCCCGGCGCCGCTGCTGGCCAAGGCCAGCAAGCTGTTTGACGCCAGCGCCGGCTGGGCCCTGCCTTGGGACCGACTGGGCGGCCTTGAAGCCTTGGCACAAGACGCCAAAGCCTGCGGCCACGAGCTGCGCTGCACGGGCAGCGTGTGGCAGTTTGTAGCCCAGGTGCGCGACGGTGAACGCCGCCAACAAGCGCTGGCTCTGGCTTACCCCAAAGGTGCCCAAGACCGCGCACTGGACAAGCTGCTGAAGGTCAAGCTCTACCACTATCAGGTTGAAGGCGCGCTGTTTGCCACCCGCGCCGGGCGCGCGCTGCTGGGCGACGACATGGGCCTGGGCAAAACCATCCAGGCGGTGGCCGCAGCTGAACTGTTTGCGCGCCACTTTGGCGTGCAACGTGTGCTGGTGGTGTGCCCCACGTCTTTGAAGCAGCAGTGGAAAAACGAATTCGCGCGCTTTTCACCCCGCCAGGCGCAGGTCATACAAGGGCTGCGCGCGCAGCGCCAGGCACAGTTTGGCGAAGAGGCCTTTTGCAAGATCATCCACTATGAAACGCTGGCGCGCGACGCAGACCTGATTGCGCACTGGGCGCCCGACCTGGTGATTGCTGACGAAGCGCAGCGCATAAAAAACTGGAACACGATCGCCGCGCGTGCACTGAAGCGCATCAGCAGCCCCTACGCGCTGGTGCTGACCGGCACACCACTGCAAAACCGGCTGGAAGAGCTGATTTCCATCGTGCAGTTTGTTGACCAACACCGCCTAGGGCCAACCTGGAAACTGCTGGACGAACACCAGGTGCATGACGACGTGGGCCGTGTCGTGGGCTACCGCGCGCTGGACCGCATCGGCCAGACGCTGGCCCCCGTGATGTTGCGCAGGCGCAAGTCAGAAGTGCTGCTGCAATTGCCCGCGCGCGTGGACCAGCGCATCTTTGTGCCCCTGACGCCCGAGCAACGGGTACATCACGAAGAAAACAGCGACATCGTGGCGCGCATCGTCAAGCGCTGGCGCAACACGGGTTACCTGTCGGACAGCGACCAGAAACGCCTGCAATGCGCGCTGCAAAACATGCGCATGGCCTGCAACAGCACCTGGCTGCTCGACCATCAAACCGACCACGGCAACAAGGTGGATGAGCTGATGACGCTGCTGGAAGAGCTGTTGGAAGACCCTGCGGCGAAGGCGGTGGTGTTCAGCCAATGGATAGGCACGCATGAATTGATCGTGCGCCGGCTGGCGCTGCGCAAGCACAGCACTGCTCTTCACACCAACGGCGAAACAGCAGGTGCACAAGCCTGGGGCCATGTGCTCTTCAACGGCAACGTGCCCAGCGACCAGCGCGGCGCGTTGGTCGAGCGTTTTCACAGCGACGCAAACTGCCGGCTCTTCTTGTCCACCGACGCCGGTGGTG
The DNA here is from genome assembly GCA_031398045.1 of Rubrivivax sp. GTDB lineage: Bacteria > Pseudomonadota > Gammaproteobacteria > Burkholderiales > Burkholderiaceae_C > Rubrivivax. The sequence goes on along the minus strand of JANNMQ010000492.1, from coordinate 317 downwards.
TGGGGTTGAACCTGCAGCACGCAGCGGCCGTGGTGGTGAACATGGACTTGCCCTGGAACCCGGCGGTGCTGGAACAACGCATAGGCCGCGTGCACCGCATGGGCCAGTCGCGTGGTGTTCAGGTGGTCAACTTTATCGGCCAGGGCAGCATTGAAGAAGGCATGTTGTCGGTGCTGGCTTTCAAAAAGCTGCTGTTTGCTGGTGTGCTGGACGGTGGCGACAGCAGCGTACACATGCAAGGCACGCGGCTGTCGCAGTTCATGCAAAGCGTGGAAAAAGTGGCCGCTGCGATGGGCGAGGCTGATGTGGGCTTGGCG
>JANNMQ010000556.1:0-3653 GCA_031398045.1 Rubrivivax sp. | reverse complement strand
GCTTGTCGGCCGCTTGCACGGCCACACGGTCGCTTGTCACAGGGCAGCCCACCGCAGGGTGGCCAGGTGAGGCCGCCACGGGCCCGTGGCGACGTTGTACGAGGCCGAGCGCCACAAACACCAGATCCTGTTCATGCCGCGAGCCCGGCACTGCGCGGGTCGGCGGCCACCGCGGGCGCCAGCGGCATCGACGGCACTGCGGCGTTGATCAGTTCGGCAATCTGGCGCTGCGCGACGTGGTGAACCATGTGTCCGGCACCCGGCACGATGACCAGACGGCTGCCGGGCAGCGCAGCGTGCAGGCGAGCCGAATGCGCCTGCACATCGACGACGGAGTCTTGCTCACCGGCAATCACCGTGACGGGCATCTGCAACTCGGGCAACCGCTTGCTGAGCCGATACGCCGCCGGCATCATGAAAGTGGCATCTTCGGCATTGGCGCGCAATTGCACCGGGCGCACAAGCATTTCTCGCGCAAGGGTCGGCATGAAGTTGGGCGGGACGTCGTTGGGCGCGAACATCTGCTTGACCGAACCGCCCAGCAAAGCGCGCGCCGAAAGCGCTGTCACGGTATAGCGCAGCACATCGCCCAACAGCGGCAGCGCCACCGGTGACGCCATCAAGGCATCCACCCGCATCTTGGGAAAGTAGTAGCCGCTGAGCAAGGCCAGTGAACGCACCTGATCCGGGTGGTCCAGCGCCATCGCCAGCGCCACCATCGACCCCATCGAATGCCCGACGAGTGCAAATTCAGGCGCGCCGAGCTGCCGCATCGCCACCGCCAACAAGTCGGCCTGCGCCGTGGGTGTCCACAGCCGGTCGCGCGGACGTTCGCTGTGGCCAAAGCCGGGTCGGTCGAACACGATCACCCGGTGCTGGCGAGCCAGCAGGTCGAGCAACCCGCTAGCGAGGAAATCGCGCCACCAGACGTTGTTGCCGTGGACCAGCATGACGGGCGGGCCTTCGCCGCGCTCGACGAAGTGCAGGCGCACACCATCCACGTCGATGAACTGCCCCTCGGGTGCGTTGTCACGGCCTGCGCTGCGGGCGCGGTATCCCACCCAGGCTGCCACAGCGAGGGCGGTGGAAACGGCGGCCACGCCAGCCACGGTCTGCCTGGAAGAGGATTGGAAGCGCTGAAAGAGACGAAATTTCACGAGGGGTTCTGACGAGTGTTGCAGTGCAGCATGACGTGATTTCAGCAAGCATCACGTAGGCCGTCGCCCCGACCTGAGCCCGGCAGGCGCGCCGCCAGCCCCAGACGCCCTCAAATCTTGCGCGCCAGGCCAGCATTCAGCCGGGGCTGGAGCTGCAACTTCGCCGGCTTCTGGCGTTTCACAGCCAGTCCGACCCCTCGCGTGGCCGGGGCATGGCTGACGGCCCCATCATCAAAAGGACTGAAAGCAGGCATGCCCCCAGACGCCGTGCTTCCGCAGGCTTGCTCGTCGCTCTGGGAGCGATGGCGGCCACTGTAGGCACCCCTGCGTGTGCAGGCTGCGGCACAACCAGCCGCACAACCAGCCGCACAACCCGCGGCTGAAGCTCTTGCAAAAGCCCCAGCGTATTCGACTGCGCAAACTATTCCGCCACTGACAAAGCCCATCGCCAGCTCGGGCGAGGCGCTGCCCGTGGTGGATCTGGGGTAGCTGGATCACCTTCAACGTGGGCACCGACCGTGCCGGCCGCGAAACCAGCATGCAAGTCATGCGGGCGTTTTTCGAAGAAGGCGGGTGACTCATCGATTGCAGTCCGATGTACGGCTCGTCACAGCCGGTGATTGGTGAAGCGCTGGCTCAACACTGCGCCCGGTTGCGCAAACGTGCGTTGGCGTGGCGGTGGTCACCCAACGCTTGCCACAAGGCCTGGGCTCGCTCGAACAGCGCTTCGGCACCGGGCACATCGGCATCTTGTGGGCTGGCTCGAATGTGCGCGGCCATGATGCCCAGCTGCTGCAGCGCCAGGGCTTGCACAGCCCGACCGTCGCTGCCTGGCATAAAACACACAACGATCACAGTAGCCATAAGGCCAAATTTGGATAAATTGGGTTAAATGGCCTCAATGGGTCCATACTTGGGCCTCCATCATGTTCACCCCAGGAGCCCCTGATGACCGCTGCCGTTCGTCGCAACTCTGCCAGCGAGGCCGTTTTCGGGCCCATGCGCCGCAAGCCGGTGTCCGAGGTCAAGCGCGAGGGCTGGCGCGGCATCATGCGCAGCGTCGACGCCGAGGGCAAGCTGCTGATGACCAATCACGACCAGCCCGAGGCTGTGATCCTGTCGCTGAACGAATACCGGCTGCTCACCGAACGGGCCGGGCGCGCAGAGCGCGACAGTCAGAGCCGGCTGGAACGTCTGGCCCAGGCCTTTGACGACGAATTGGCCGTGCTGAAACAGCCCGGCGCAGCAGACCGGCTGCGGGATGCCTTTGACACCCCGCTGAACCTGGACGGCAACGTGGTGGCCGGGCGCAGCTACTGATGGCCGGTCGCCGGCCGGTGCTGCTGGTGCTGGCGGGTGTGAACGGCGCGGGCAAGAGCTCGATCGGCGGCAACGTGATGTTGCGCCGCGCGGGCCTGGCCTGGTTCAACCCCGACACCTACACCCGGCTGCTGGTGCAGGACGGCCTGCCGCTGGCCGATGCCAACGCGCGCGCCTGGCAGCATGGCGTGGACTTGCTGGGCCGGGCTGTGGCTGCGGGCGAGAACCACGCTTTCGAGACCACGCTGGGCGGCGCCACGATGACGCAGAAGATCGCCGCAGCGGCCGCCACACACGACGTGCTGATGTGGTTTTGCGGCCTGTCCAGCGCCGAGCAGCACATCGCGCGCGTGGCCGCTCGTGTGGCCGCCGGTGGCCACGACATTTCTGAGGCCAAGATCCGCGAACGGTGGGTGCAGGCGCCCTTGAATCTGATCGCACTGATGCCACACCTGCATGGCCTGCGGGTCTTCGACAACAGCGCCGAAGCCGCGCCAGGCAGCGCGGTGGCCAACCCGGTGCTGGTGCTGAAGGTGCAGCAAGGCGCGGTGGAGTTTCCCCTGGCGCTGGACGACCTGGCAAAGACGCCGGCCTGGGCCAAGCCCATCGTGCACGCCGCTCGCCACCCGCAGCGCAGCTGACCGATAGGGTGTAACGGCCGTCGGGGCGGGCCCGGTCAGCGACCAGACGGCAATCTGGCCGGTGAGCAGCGGGCCTGCCCATGGTGGGCCCGCCGGGCAGCGGCAAGTCGATGCTGGCGCAGCGGCTACCCGGTCTGCTGCCGAGGCCTGGGGGCGCTCTCGGCGCGTGTGGGTATCAAAGCCGCCGCAGCACCACACTGCCAATGGAATAGCCGGCCCCGAAAGAGCAGATAACGCCCAGGCTGCCTGCCGCCAAATCGGCCTGGTGGGCATGGAAGGCGATGATGCTGCCGGCGCTGGCGGTGTTGGCGTAGTCGCTCAGGATGATGGGCGCCAGGTCGTCGCCAACTTCCCGGCCCACCAGCTTCTTCAACACCAGCTGGTTCATGCCCAGGTTGGCCTGGTGCAGCCAAAAGCGGCGCACCTGCGTGGGCTCGAAACCCAGCGCATGCAAGTGGCTTTCGATATGCGCTGCGGCCATCGGCACCACTTCCTTGAACACCTTGCGGCCTTCTTGCATGAAGGTTTTGTCGCG
>JANNMQ010000435.1:0-1836 GCA_031398045.1 Rubrivivax sp. | reverse complement strand
GCGGCCGCGGGCATGTCGGCGGGGCGGTTGCGTTCGCTCTTGTGGATGCCGGTGGGCACGAAGAAGGGGCACAGCACATGGGCGTGCACCTGCTCGGTCACAAGTGCCAGGTCCTGGTACAGCGTTTCGCTCATCGACACCACGGCGTGTTTGCTGACGTTGTAGACGCCCATGTTGGGCGCGTTCAGCATACCCGCCATGCTGGCGGTGTTGACGATGTCGCCGCGCCACTGCGCGTTGGCTTTTGCTGCGGCCAGCATCAGCGGCGTGAAGATGCGCACGCCATGCGCCACGCCCATCAGGTTGACGCCGATCACCCATTCCCAGTCTTTCAGCGTGTGTTCCCAGATCAACCCGCCCGCACCCACACCGGCGTTGTTGAAGACGAAGTTGGGCGTGCCAAAACTATGCAGCGTGGCCGCGGCCATGGTTTCCACCTCTGCCGATCGGGAGATGTCCAGCCTGAAGGGCAGCACCTGCGCACCCAGGCCTTCGATCTCGGCCTGCGCAGTGGCCAGTGCGTCGGCCTGCACGTCGGCCATCACGATGCGCATGTTCAATCGCGCAGCGATGCGGCTGGCTTCCAGGCCAAAGCCCGATGCGGCGCCGGTGATGACGGCGATGCCGCCCTGCAAGTGCGTGCTGCTGTGGGAGATGTTGCTCATGCAGATTCCTGTTTCAGTTGATAGCCGGCGCGTGGAAAGTGCACCTGCACGGTACCGGCGCGTTCGTCGGATCTAAGCAGCACCACTTCTTCGTTAGATAGTCCGACCAAGGTGCCAGATACTGGGTCCTGGCCGTAGTCCATGGGCGTGACAGTGACCGCTTGTCCGGCATCAAACCCGCTCCCTGCGGCCACCTGGCACGGGGCGTGAGCCGGCGCGGAAGCCGCGATGGCCAAGGCGTCGGCGCTGGACAAACGTTGCGACTGCCCATGCCCAATGGCCAGCATGCGGCCCAGCCATGCACTGAAGTGTGCATAACGGGCCAGCAGTTCACCCACCGGCCCGCCGCGCTGCACGTACCAGCCGCAATGCGCCACCGCGAAGTCGGCCACGCTGGCGTGGTCCCCCAGCAGCCAGCGGCGGCCGTCGGCCAGCTGCGCATCCAGCCGCGCCAGAACCACCGTCAGGTTCGCGGTGGCGTCGGCCACGCTCTGGCGCTTCATGCCGGCGGTGAAGGGGGCACGGTCAGCTGCAAAAGCCTTCAACACCTCGGGCGCCACACCCTTGAACACGTGTGCCAGGCCAGCCGGCTGCATGGTGTAGGGGATGACGGTCCAGAACAGCGTGCTGTCGGCCCCCTGCGCCAGCAGTGGGGCCAGCGGTGCCGACGCGGGGAACAGCGTGGGCGTGTTTTGGCGCTGTTCCAGCAAACGCGCGATGCAGGCGGTGTCGCAGTAGACATCGGCACCCACCTGCAGCACGGGCGTCTTGCGGTAGCCACCGGTCAGCGCCACCAGGTCGGGTTTGGGCATGACCACGGGGATGTGCACCGACCACCAGGCCAGGCCTTTGTAGCCCAGCATCAGCCGTACTTTTTCAGCAAAAGGCGAACCGTCGTAGTGGTGCAGGATCAGTTCGGTGGGCGCAGGGTTCATGCGTGCTCCTCGGGCATGACGCGGGTGATCAGGCTGTCAAGATCGATGTTTATATCAATGTGGGTTGTACGCCCATCCAGCGGCGTGATTGGTCGTGACGAGGTGATCAAATTATCAACGGGACCCGTGATCAAGTCGTTGAGCGCACTGGTGTCCATGATGGGCGCGGTACGTGTGATCAAGTCATCGACGGGACCTGAGATCAAGTCGTCCAGCGCATCGGTTTTCGTGTCCAT
>JANNMQ010000406.1:0-4614 GCA_031398045.1 Rubrivivax sp. | reverse complement strand
GAGGCCACAGACGCCTCTGCTTCGATCTTGACCTTGTAGCGCCGCTTCAAGGCTTCCAGGTAAGCCTCGGTTTCCGCTGCGGCCCAGGCCTGGGTGTACTGCTGGGCCAGAACGGCGTCGCCACCGGGCACCTCGTCGCGTGGCAACACCGCTGCCACACGCAGGACCACATAGCTGCCATCGGGCAATTCGACGCCCACCACCTGCGGCAGCTTGGCGGGGTCGGCACGCAGCGCAGCGTCGAGCACAGGCTTGGGAACACCCTGCGGCTGGGGGCGCGAAACCGTGGCCGTGGCCGACAGCTGGTCAGCGGCTGCACCCGGCTGCTGCAGCGCCGCCAGCCGGGCCTGCCCTTCTTTGCGCGCCGTGGCCTTGGCCTGCTCGGTGCTGACACGCTCGCGCACCTTGTCGGCCACCTCGGCCAGGCTTTGCACCCGCGCTGGCGTGTGCTGCACCACGCGCGCCGACACCAGCTGGTTCGGCCCCACTTCAACAGCGTCGGTGTTGCGCTTGTTGTTCAATGCCTCTTGGCCAAACACTGCGTCCAGCAACTTGGTTGAAGCCAGGGCACCGGTGGCCCCCGGCAGAGGCTTGCGTTGCACGGTGGCCGTCTGTTTCTTCAGCTTCAGCTTGTCCACCACCGGCTGCAGACTGTCGGACTGCTCGTAGGCGGTGTTGGTGAATTGCTCGGCCGCTTCGGCCCAGCGGCGCTGCGCGCTTGTTTTCTGCAGCTCGGCGGTGATCTCAGCGCGCACTTCTTCAAAAGGCCGCTTGCTGCCACCTTTGATTCCAGTGAGCAGAACAATGTGGTAGCCGTAATCAGTCTCGATCGGGCCCGACAGGTCGCCCTGCTCCATGGAAAAAGCGGCGTCCTCAAAAGGCTTGACCATCGCACCACGCCCAAAAAAGCCCAGGTCGCCGCCCTGCGTGGCGCTGCCGGTGTCTTGCGAGTTTTTGCGCGCCAGTTCGGCAAAAGCAGCGGGGTTTTTGCGCGCCTCAGCCAACAAGCCCTCGGCCTTGGCTTTGGCCGCTTGCCGCGCCGAAGCAGGTTGCGCCTTGTCGGCATTGATCAGGATGTGGCTGGCCTGGCGCTCTTCGGTGGTGGTGAAGCGCGCAGCGTTGTCGTCGTAGAACTTGCGGACCTCGGCTTCCGCCGGCGCTGCACCCGCGCTCAAGGCGTCAAGGTCCAGCACGACGTAGTCGATGCGGGCTTGTTCAGGCGTCTTGAAGTCATCAGCATGACGCTTGTAGTAGCTTTCGACTTCAGCATCGGTGGGTTTCACCTGGCTGCGGTAGGCCGTTACATCAAAGCGCTGAAATTGCACCTCGCGGCGCTGCAGCAGCGGGTCGGCCGTGGCGCCCACGATGCTGGCCGGTGCCAGCGACGATGCCGACACGCCACCCAACACCTGCTGCACCGCCAGCTGCTGGCGCAGTTGCTGGGCAAACATCTCGGAGCTCATGCCCTGCAGGGCCAGAATCTCGCGGTTCACGCTGCCGTCTGGGTTGCGCAGTTGGGCAAATTGCGGGTCGCTGACGAACAGCCGCTGCAAACGGGCGTCGCTGGTGCTCAGGTTCATCTGGCTCGCAGCCCTGAGCAGCACCCGTTCACGCACGATGCTGTCCAGCGTGTTGCGGCGCATTTCCGGGGTGTCAAAAACCGCGGCGTCAGTGCCTTGCATCTGCGCCCTGGCACGCTGCGCCATACGCTGGTGCACGTTGTCCCACTCGGCGCGCGTGATGGACTGCCCATCAACCGAGGCCACTGCGGTGTTGGCGCCTTCACCAAACTTCTGGTAGCCGTCGATGCCGAAAAAGATGAACGACGGGATGATCAGCAACAGCATGAATCCCAACAAAAGCCGGGTGTGGTTGCGAACGAAATCGAACATCGGGATAGCCTCGGTGGAGGTGAAAAAAGGTGCTGGCCAACTTCTGCGCGGAGCAGACAGCCCACAAAAAAGCGAACCGAGGTTCGCCGTTGCGGTGGGGGCGGCTGCTCGCCCCTCGCTCGCCCCCCGCTCGTCGCTTGCCGGCCGACCCGGCAACAACGCGCAGGCAGCCCTAAATTCTATAGAAGGTGTGGTGGGTGCTGACGGGTTCGAACCGCCGACCTACGCCTTGTAAGGGCGCCGCTCTACCGGCTGAGCTAAGCACCCGGTACCCGTAGCTTACAACGCGTCGCGCAAACCCTTGCCAGGGCGGAACTTCGGCACCTTGGCCGCCTTGATCTTGATAGCCGCACCGGTGCGTGGGTTGCGCCCGGTACGCGCGGCACGCTTGGGTGCGGTGAAGGTGCCAAAACCAGTGATGGTGACCGTGCCGCCCTTTTTGAGCGTGACCTTGACAGCACCGATCAAGGCTTCGAGTGAGCGCGACGCCGCGGCCTTCGAAATATCGGCCTGTTTGGCAATGTGTTCGATCAACTCACTCTTGTTCACGTCGTGTTCCCCTGTGGTGATGATGGGTGCTGGGCTGGGTTGGGCTAAGTTTGGCTTTTGGCTTTTTGCTCTTGGCTGGTGCATCAGCCAGGGACCGCAGCCTGCCGTACAGATGTTCACGGGCGCACTTCAAGCTCGCACAATTATCAGGCCCCACCAACTGTGCCTTGCACGCCGCTCAAGCGGTCACAGCCAAGGGTAACCAATTTTCTGGGCCAGCGAAACCGTCCGCAGCCCTGGATAGTCGATCGGGGTGACGGTGCTTATACGCTTGACAGCCATCAAGCCAATGCCTAAGGCGGCAAGACCTTCCGCGATGGCAGTGCAGCAGTCGGCAGCCATCAACGCTTGCCGGGCCGAACCGCCAGGGCCACCCCCGCTGCAGTCAAGGCCAGGCCGGCCAGAACCGGGGCGGTCAAGGCTTCGCCGAACAAGACTGCGGCCAGCACCGCGGTGCACGGGGGCACCAGGTACATCAGGCTGGTCACCGCGGTCGCGGCGCCCCGTTGTATCAACAAGTAAAGCAGAGAGCTACCGCCCAAAGTCAGCACCCCCACCGACCAAGCCAGAGCGCCCAACATTTCCGGGTGCCAGACCACGGGCTCGGATTCCAATGCGGCCAAGGGTGCCGTAACCAGCAAGGCCGCCAACAGCTGGATGGTGTTGGCGCTGCGCACGTCGCAAGGCTGTACCCACCGCTTTTGGTACAGCGTACCGGCCGTGATGCTGCACAAGGCCACCAACGCCGCGGCCACCGTGGCAGCCTGCGCTTCACCCAGCCGCAACTTGCTGCCGACGACCAGCAGCAAGCCCGCCAGCCCCAGCGCCAAGCCCAGCCATTGGCGGGCTGGAATCACCACCTGGTGCTCGCCGACGGTGCCGCGCTGTGTGGCGCTGATCCAAAGTGCGGTCAGCAGCGGCTGCAGCCCGACTATCAGCGCGGCCAGGCCGGCGCCCAGGCCCCCCTTCACGGCAAACCAGACACCGCCCAGGTAGCCCGCGTGCATCAGCACGCCCGTGACGCCCAGGTGCAGAACCTGCGCCCGACCGCTGGGCCAGGCGGGTCGGGCGTAAGCGATCCACAGTGCAAACGCGGCAATGGACAAGGCGTAGCGCAAGGCCAGAAAGCTGAACGGCGGCGCGTGTGGCATGCCGTAGCGCGCCACCACAAAACCGGTGCTCCAGATGAGCACAAACACCGCGGGCATGGCGCGCAGCCACGGTGTGCTGGCGCTGCTCATCGTGCCTTGGCTTTGATCTCGGGTATGGCGCGCCGCAGGTAGTACACCATCGACCAAACCGTCAGCACGGCCGCAACGATCATCAACCACTGGCCCCAGACGCGGGTGTTGATGAATCCCAGTACGCGGCCGTCAAACAACAAAAAGGGAATGGCCACCATCTGCGCGGTGGTCTTCAGCTTGCCCAGCATGTGCACAGCCACGCTGCGCGCTGCGCCAATTTGCGCCATCCATTCACGCAAGGCCGAAATTGCAATTTCGCGACCGATGATGATGAGCGCCACCCACACATCCACCCGTCCTTCGCCCAGCAGCACCAGCAGGCAGGCGCAGATCAGGAACTTGTCGGCCACAGGGTCCAAAAAGGCGCCAAAGGCTGACTGTTGGTTGAGCACGCGGGCCAGGTAACCGTCCAGCCAGTCGGTGGCTGCAAACAGCACAAACAGCACGGTGGCCACCAGGTTCTTGGTGGCCATGTCCCATCCCAGGTAGTACACGCCAACGATCAGGGGAATCGCGGCGATGCGCGCCCAGGTCAGCAGCGTGGGAATGGTCAGGAACATGTTGGCGGCAGGCGTGCAAGTGGCTGCATGGTGCAGCATTGTGCAGCGCCACGCGTGCCAATGCCGCTGCCGCGCGGCGCTGGGCCGGAGCCGCTAGCGGTCCAACGTCATCGGCTTGAAGCGGCCGTTGTGTTCAAACAGAAAAGTCTCGATGTACTCCCAGGGTCGCGGCACGCGGCTCAGGTCGCCATAGGGTGCTGCCCGGTACACGGCATCAATGGCCTGCTTGATGGTTTCTTTGGCTTCCTGCGGCTCTCGCAGCACCGACACGCTGTTCACGCTGCCGTCGACATTCAGTGTCACTTTCAGCACCGGCACACCCAGCAGCGGTTGTTTGGGCTTGCTCATGTAGGTGCCGTCGGGGTGAGC
>JANNMQ010000379.1:0-2916 GCA_031398045.1 Rubrivivax sp. | reverse complement strand
CGCCGTGGCGCGGACAAATTCTTCAAACAGTGCCAGCGCGTTGTCCAGCCTGGTCTGGGCCAGGTCACGCGTGGCTTCAGGGGAGCCGGTTTGCATAGGTCTCGATGATAAATCTTCCTTTACCTCCGGCTCCTTCATGGTCGGTTGGGAAAAACATTCGCGATGTGCGGAATAAAAAACGCAAATGCGAGCAATTCTTAGTACTGATCTTGAATTGGTCGATGTGCGCTGGACTGCAGTGAAGTCGGGCGGTATCAAAGGTGGAAACAGCGCCGCGGAAACAGAAAAAGGCCACCACGCTTGGGCGGGGCCTTCAGGCCCGTGCAGGTGCTGTTGCTTAGTCGGCGGGCCGGCCGCTGTCCGTCAGTTTCGGCGCGGTTTTCACGCTCAGCCACATGGTGGCGGCCAGGATGGCCACCACCACACCCAGCGACACCAGCACCGGTATTTTGTAGACGTCGATGAGCAGCATCTTGGTGCCGATGAAAACCAGAATCACCGCCAGACCGTAGCTCAGCAGGTGGAATTTGGCCGCCACCGCGGCCAGCAGGAAGTACATCGCGCGCAGGCCGAGGATGGCGAAAATGTTGCTCGTCAGCACGATGAACGGGTCGGATGTGATGGCGAAGATGGCCGGGATGCTGTCCACCGCAAAAATCACATCGGTCAGGCCCACCAGCGCAATCACCATCAGCAGCGGCGTCGCGATCCGCTTGCCGTTTTCGACGGTGAAGAATTTTTCCCCGTCAAAGTTTTTGCTCACCGGCAGCCACTTGCGCAGCAGCTTCAGCGCCGGGTTGCTTTCCAGGTCCGGCTCCTTGCCCGCAGCCCACCACATCTTGATGCCGGTGGCCAGCAAGAACGCGCCAAACAGGTACAGCACCCAGTGGAACTCACTGATCAGCCAGCTGCCCAGCAAGATCATCACCGTGCGCAACACGATGGCGCCCACGATGCCAATCATCAGCACCCGTTTTTGAAATTCCGGCGGCACCGCGAAGTACGTGAAGATCATCAGGAAAACAAAGATGTTGTCCACCGCCAGGCTCTTTTCAATCAGATAGCCGGTCAGGAACTCCATGCTTTTGGTGTTGGCCACGGCGCTGCCGTGGTCCTGGTAAACCGCCCACCAAAACAGCGCGTTGAAAGCAAAACTCAAGGCCACCCAGATCAGTGACCAGTTGATGGCCTCCTTGACGGACACACTGTGCGCACCCTGTTTGCGCAGCACCACAAAGTCCACAAACAACGCGACCAAGACGGACGCAACAAAAAAAGCCCACAGCCATAACGGCGCGATGGTGTCCATGCCGACACTCCTTGAATCAAGGTTGAAGTTCGCGCCGAAAGGTCTTGCTGGAAGCCATCTCGTGGGGCGAGAGGTGGGAGGCTTCTGCGGGCCCGGAAGCCGGCTGCTGCCGGCTACGTATTGACGGGTTGCTGCGGCAGCACGGTGGTGCGGCGGGCTACTCCCCTTTCGACAGGCGCGATTGTGGGTGGTGCGGCGCTGTTTTACGCTGACCGTCGCATGCAGCCTTAAAGCGCCTAGGCCTTAAACCAACTGGGGTGTTGCGCACCGAACAAAACTGTGGAGCGGCCTGACTTGACGCACTTCGGTGGGCGCACCAGCATCGCAGCCACTTTGCACTGCGGCCTCTGGTGCCACACAGAAAGGCAACCATGCTCGACCCCGACTTCAGCTTCAGCGCGGCCAACACTGCCGCGCTGATGGGCTGGCTGGCCCTGGCCGCGTCACCGCCGCGGGCTCGCTGGGCCGTCAGCGTGCGCACGCTAACCGGGCTCTGATTGCCGCTGGCGCTGGCGGTGTTGTATGTCGCCCTGCTGGCCGTGCATGCCGGCGGGCCGGGTGGTTTTGGGTCGTTGCAGCAGGTACAGCTGCTGTTTCAGCAACCGGGGGTGTTGGCGGCCGGCTGGGTGCACTACCTGGCCTTTGACTTGTTTGTCGGCGGCTGGATCGCCGAAAGGGCGGCAGCTTTGCAGTGGCCGCACGTGTTGACCATGCCAGTGCTGCTGCTGACCTTCCTGCTGGGACCGGCCGGGCTGCTGGCTTATGCCTTGCTGCGCGGCGCAGCCCGGTTGCGCAGCCGGGGGGCCGCATGACGCTGCAACACAACGCCCTCCCAGGCGGCGCGCGCGCCGTGCCCTGTGGCCCGCGCGTGGGGGGTGTGGACCACCGTGGTGGCAGGCGCTGGTGAGGTGCCTACATCAGTTGGCAAGCCGCGCTGGGCCAGGCCTCGCACACCAACCTGAGCGACCGGCCGCACACCGTGATGTACCGGCTGATGGGCGTTGCGGCGCTGTCGCTGATGCTGACGCAGCTGTTGCTGACGCAGCTGATGCTGACGCAGCTGGCGCTGACGCAGCAGATAGCCCGTCACGCCAGGCCCGACGTGCCGCCGCTGTGGCGCCAGGCCGTGCTGTTGGCGCTGGTCATGTGCTTTGTGCTGGGCGTGGCCGCCGCTGCGGTGCTGTCGAATGCCCAGCCGCCAGCCGCGTGCTGCTCAAAAGCCGCGCCGCCACTCACTCTTCTTCGTGCGGCTTGAACTGCGCCATCAGTTCCTTTTGCACCGACGGGGGCACCGGTTCATGGTGCGAGAACTCCACCGCGTACCGCCCCTGGCCGCTGGTCATGGCGTTCAAACGCGCCTGGTAGCTGGCCAGTTCGGACAGCGGTGCCTGACCACGCACCACCATCATGCCTGGCGTGCCTTGCGCAGTGCCGTTGATCAGGCCGCGCCGGCTGCTGAGGTCGCCGGTGATGTCGCCGACGGCCGTTTCGGGGGTGCTGATTTCTATGTGCACGATGGGCTCCAGCACGATGGGCCGCGCGTCGCGCAGGGCGGCCAGAAACGCCTTGCGGCCAGCGGTCACAAAGGCGATGTCTTTGCTGTCCAC
>JANNMQ010000378.1:0-9235 GCA_031398045.1 Rubrivivax sp. | reverse complement strand
TGCTGGGCGAGGTGCTGACCCCCAGCCCCACGCCGCCGCCGCAGCCGCCCTTTGCCCAAACGCCACTGAGTGCCGCCGCAGAAGATGCACAAGCGCTGTGGCTGCGAACACAAGCCGGCGTGGCGCCGTTGAAGCGCAAGAAATAACCCTCCTAACAGTCCTGCAGCCGGCGGGCTGGGCCATGCGCTGACCAGCACACGCGGCGCGCCACACCATCCTTCCATCCCCAGTTTGCAGGATGAAATGCGGGTTTTTCCGCATTTGCAGGCCTTGCGCCGTGATAACTGCTTGTTTATCATTTGCGCAAGCCTGTGAACTTGCAGGGCCGCTTGTTCAAGCAGCCCAGTATCCCGGTATCCCGGTACCACAGCCGATCAACCCCCACTGAAAACATCATGTTCCTGCATCTGTCCTTCGCTGAATGGCTGTCTGGCCGCACCGCTGCGGCAGGCATGGCGTTCCGCGCTGAACCGGTGTCGAAAGTGATGCTGAACCCACCGACCAACGGCAGCGCTGCAGCTGCCGCTGCCCTCAACAACGGTGCTCCGCCCGGGGTGCCGATGCGCTGATCCTTCGCCGCCACCGCCGCGCAGGGCCATCAGTTCATCACGGCCCGGGTTGCACCAGCAACCCGGGCCGTTTGCATTTCTGGGCCCTGCCGCTTCCCAACCGCCACACCCCAAGGAGAACGCCATGAAACTGACCATCAAAAACATCAAACCCCGCAACCCCTTCGTGGTCGCCAGTTTGCGTCGTGCAGCCGGCGCGCACCGCAAGTGCGCCACCGCAGCCCGCCAACGCGCGGGCCGTGAACTGCACCGCGAACTTCAACACTTGAAACACAGCCCCTGAATCAAAACCCTGGCCTGCGCACCGCTGAAGCGGCAAGCAAAGGCCACCCGGAGATCCATCATGACTTTGCATGACGTTCCCTACGAAGACAGCCTGCCCGAGGCACGCGGCGCGCGCACCTGGGCCGCCACCGTCTTGCGCGCAGCCAGCCGTTCGCTCGATACCTTGGCCGAACGGTTGGCGCTGGCGCAAGCACCAGCGGCCACCGAACGTGTGTTGGAATACCACGGCGAAGCCGGCGCACCCGAAGGGGCGCTGTATGTCAACGGCCAACTCGTCGGGCATGTGCTCGGCGTGACGCGGCTGTAGACCGTGCCCCCGTCGGCCCACCCCAGCGGCGTGCAACTGCACGTCGCCGGGGTGACAGCCGCATCTACCCGCCCGCCCGCATGCTGCAAACGCCTCACACCCGCCTCACACCCGCCGAGAACCCCATGACCTCAGATGCCGGACAACGCCTCTACATCAACCGCAGCAATCTGCACCAGGTGCAGCTGGGCAACGACCCCGATGGGCCCGCGGCAAGGCCACTGCAGGCCGGTGAAGTGCGCCTGCAGGTGCAGCACTTTGCGCTGACTGCCAACAACATCACCTATGCCGCGTTCGGCCAGTTGATGAAGTACTGGCAGTTTTTCCCGGCACCCGATACGACGCTGGGCTGCCTGCCGGTGTGGGGCTTTGCGCAGGTGGGGGAGTCGCGCGCCGAAGGCGTGGACGTGGGCCATCGTGTCTACGGTTTCTTGCCCGCCGGCACCCATCTGGTGGTGCAAGCCACGCGCGCCTCGGCGCGTGGTTTTGCCGACGGTGCGGCACACCGCCAGGAGCTGGCGGCCATCTACAACCAGTACAGCTATGCCGACCGTGACGGTGCTGCAGACCAGGCCACCACGGAAGGTCTGCGCGCGGTGCTGCAACCGCTGTTCATGACCGCCTTCTTGCTGGACGACTTTCTCGCCGTCAATGATTTCTTCGGCGCGCGCCAGCTGTTGCTGTCCAGCGCGTCCAGCAAAACGGCCATGGCCACCGCGCATGGCCTGGCGCTGCGCCGCGGCAGCCCGGGCCACCCCCAGGTGGTGGGCCTCACATCGGCGGGCAACCGGGACTTCGTGCAAGGGCTGGGCTGCTACGACCAGGCACTGACCTATGCTGACGTGGTGCAACTGGACACACAGACGCCCACCGTGTACGTCGACTTCGCTGGCAGCGCCAGCATTCGAGGGGCTGTGCACGGCCATTTCGGTGATCGGCTGCGCCACAGCAGTGCCATAGGCGGCACACACTGGACCGACTTGGGCGGCGGCGCTGCGGCCTTGCCAGGGCCGCGCCCCACCCTGTTTTTTGCTCCCAGCCAGGCAGCGCAGCGCAGTGCGCCACCGCCTGCAGGCTGGGGGCGTGATGTGCTGGAACAGCGCATGGCGCAAGCCTGGCAGGTTTTTGTGGCGCGCGTCTGTGCCGGTCCGCAGCCCTGGGTGACGGTGGTGCACCGCCAAGGCGCGCAGGCCGTCGTTGCCGGTTACACAGAACTGCTGGACGGCAAGGCCGACCCGCACCGGGGACTGATGTTCAACTTTCAGTAGTCCGGCCGTGCGGCCGAGCGGCCGTGAACCCACAACGTTGTCGACCGCACCACTCCGCCACCGCGCGAAACTGGCTCGTTGACGGGTGTTATTTGCCGCTTAAGCCTGCGCACCAGGTGGTCGATAGTGCCCATAAGCAACCACCCGCATAGCCACCGTGCACAGCCCATGAACGCCACGCTGCCCTTCGTCAACCACGCCCCCAGAGACGTGGCCGGCTGGGTGGCCTTGTTCGACCACCGAAGCCTGCCGGTGCTGGCCAGCACGGCCCTGGCACTGGAAGAGCTGCGCGACGTGGAGGATGAGGTCGACGCGCACCTGCTGGCGCAAACGGTTGCCAGCGACCCGCTGATGACGCTGAAGTTGCTGGCCCATGTGGCCGAGCTGCGCCGCGGCCGCGAAGGCAGCGAGGTTGAAACCGTAACCGAAGCGCTGGTGATGTTGGGCATACCACCCTTCTTCCGCGCTTTTGCATTGCTGCCCACGGTAGAAGAACGGCTGGCACTCGAGCCCGCGGCGCTGAAGGGCTTCCAGGATGTGTTGCAGCGCAGCCACCGCGCGGCGCGTTTTGCCATCGGGTTTGCCGTGCACCGTATGGACCACGATGCGCCAGTGCTGCACGAAGCCGCCTTGCTGCACGACTTCGTCGACATGCTGGTGTGGCTGCGGGCGCCGCAGCTGGCGCTACAAATAACACGTCGCCAAGCGGCCGAGCCCGAGTTGCGCACCGCCACCGTGCAGCGCGAACTGCTGCACGTGGAACTGGCCGACGTGCAGCACGCGCTGATGCTGGCCTGGCGGTTGCCTTCACTGCTGGTGCAGATCACCAACGACCACGCACAGCCTTTGACCACGCAAGCCCGCAATGTGCAGCTGGCCCTGCGCGTGGCGCGCCACAGCGCGCACGGCTGGGGCAACCCCGCGCTGCCCGACGATGTGCGCGACATCGCCGATCTGTTGCACATGGGCACCGAGCCCACCTGGCGACTGCTGGCTGAGATTGACGCTGACGACAGCTGATTTAGGCGATCTCGCAGCAGCGCCAGATCCAAAGTCGTGCTTGTCCAGGCGGGTGCTGAGGGTAGAGTGAACGATTGCTTGCAACTGCAGGCATCACACCTTCTGCCAATCTGGAGCGCGCCCATGGATATGTCGTCCGTGCAGACTTTTCTGAGCACCACCGTCACCGAACTGGCCATCAAGATCCTGGCCGCCATTGCTTTTTGGATCGTTGGCCGTTGGCTGATCGGCAAGGTGATTGCTTTGATACAGGCGGCCATGGGCCGCAACAACGTCGACCCCACGCTGACCAAGTACCTGGGCTCGATCGTTGCCATCGCACTGAACATTGCCTTGGTGCTGGGCATCTTGGGCTATTTCGGCATCCAGACCACCAGTTTCGCCGCCATGTTGGCCGGCGCTGGTGTGGCCATCGGTGCGGCCTGGAGCGGCATGCTGGGCAACTTCGCAGCCGGCGCCTTCATGCTCATCTTGCGGCCCTTTAAGGTGGGCGACTTCGTCAGCGTGGGTGGCATCACCGGCACGGTGCATGAACTGGGTTTGTTCGGCACCACCATCATCCAGCCCGACAACGTGCAGACGTTGGTGGGCAACAGCAAGGTGTTTGGCGACACGGTGATGAACTACACAGCCCGCCCATCGCGCCGGGTAGAGCGCACTGCACAACTGGCCGGTGGTGTAGACGTGACCGACGCCATCAGCCGCCTGAAGACTGCCGTGACCGCGATTCCGAGCGTGCTGGCCGACCCCGCACCGGAAGTCAACCTGCTGGACATGAACCTGGTGGGCCCGGTGATCGCCGTGCGGCCGTATTGCAACAACAACGACTACTGGCAGGTTTACTTCGAAACCAACGAAGCCATCGTGCGCGTGTGCAAAGAGGCCGGCTGGCCGGCGCCCACACCGACGCAGATTATGAAAACGATGCAGGCCTGAACACGCCGGCGTGCTGCAAGGCTGCTTGCAGCTTCAACCGAAGCTGAGCAGCCCGTGCAGCGCGGCCAGCAGCAGCGCGTAACGCAGCGCCTTGCCCAGGGCTATCCACAGCATGCTGGGCACAAAAGGCAGGCGCAGCCAGCCGGCGGCCAGCACCAGCGCGTCACCCACCAGGGGTAAAAACGCCAGCAGCAGCGCTGGCGGCCCATGGCGGAGCAACTGGTCGATGCGCGCATGAGCCAAAGGCACGCGGTGTTGCACCCCCTGGAAACGCTGGTACCCCTGGCGGCCAGCCCAGCCCATACCAAAAGTCAACGCGCTGCCCAGCACATTGCCCGCCAAAGCAACGGCAAATGCGGGCCCTGACAAATGCGGGTAGGCCGTGATCAGGCCCACCATCACCACTTCGCTGGAGCCCGGCAACACCGTGGCCGACAGCAATGCCGATGCAAACAAGCCCCACAGGCCCAGGTCGGCACTCAGCCAGGATTGCAGCCAGGCCTGCAGGGCGGCCATGGGCTTACACCGGCACCGCGCCAGCGCTTTTCAGTTGGCGCAGCATGAAGCTGGTTTTGCAGTCCTGCACCGCCGGGTGCTTCAACAAACTGTCCATGATGAAGTTCGAGTAGTGCGCCATGTCGCGCACCAGCACCCGCAGCAGGTAATCCATGTCACCCGTCAGGGCTGAGCACTCCACCACTTCGGGCCAGACCTGTACCGCCGCAGCAAAAGCATCCACCGGGCTGCGGTGGTCGGCACCAATGGTTTTGGCCAGGCGCACGTTGATGTAGGCGGTGAGCGACAGGCCCAGTTTTTCGGGTGCCACACGGGCGCTGTAGCCAGTGATGATGGCCGCCTCTTCCAGCCGCTTGACGCGGCGCAGTGTGGCGCTGGCCGACAAGGCCACACTGGCAGCGAGTTCGTCGTACGTCATGCGGCCTTGCGCTTGCAAGGCCTGAAGGATGCGTCGGTCGATGGCGTCAAGCTGAATTCCGTCATTCATCAGTTTGTACCCACACGATTCAAGCGCAAGGGCAGCATTGTCCGACTTCACTCGCATACAACTTGCGCTTCCTGCACTCTACAGTGCGGGTTTTGCAACTCAAACACGCAACCAGCGAAGCACCATGAAACAAGACGCAGCTTGGGACAACCCGATGGGCACCGACGGCTTCGAGTTCATCGAATACGCCGCCCCTGACCCTGCCGCCATGGGCGCGCTGTTCGAGCGCATGGGCTTCAAAGCCGTAGGCCGCCACCGCCACAAGCGCGTGACGCTGTACCGCCAGGGTGACATCAACTTTATCGTCAATGCCGAGCCCGATTCTTTTGCGCAGCGTTTTGCGCGCCTACACGGGCCCAGCATTTGCGCCATCGCTTTTCGGGTGCAGGACGCCCGCGCCGCGTTTGAACGCGCGCAGTCGTTGGGCGCCTGGGCCTACGCGGGCACCGCAGGCCCGGGCGAGCTGAACATCCCGGCCATCAAGGGCATCGGCGACAGCTTGATCTACTTCGTCGACAAGTGGCGTGGCAAAGGTGGTGCGCAGCCTGGCGACATTGGCAACATCGGCTTTTACGATGTCGACTTTGAGCCGCTGGCCGCTGACTCAGGCCACCATCTCAACCCTGTCGGCCACGGCCTGACGGTGGTGGACCACCTGACGCACAACGTGCACCGCGGCCGCATGGGCGAATGGGCCGAGTTTTACGAACGGTTGTTCAACTTCCGCGAAGTGCGCTACTTCGACATCGAAGGTCAGGTGACGGGCGTGAAGAGCAAAGCCATGACCAGCCCCTGCGGCAAGATCCGCATCCCCATCAACGAAGAAGGCAATGAAAAAGCCGGGCAGATCCAGGAGTATCTGGACATGTACCACGGCGAAGGCATCCAGCACATTGCGCTGGGCTCTACCGATCTGCCGGCCACGGTGGACGCGTTGCGCGCACGCGGGGTGAAGCTGCTCGACACCATCGACACCTACTACGAGCTGGTGGACAAGCGCATCCCGGGCCACGGTGAAAACGTGGCCGAACTGAAGGCGCGCAAAATTTTGGTGGACGGCAAGGCGGGTGCACTGTTGCTGCAGATCTTTTCCGAGAACCAGCTGGGCCCGATCTTTTTTGAGTTCATCCAGCGCAAGGGTGACCAAGGCTTTGGTGAGGGCAACTTCAAGGCACTGTTTGAGAGCATCGAGCTGGACCAGATGCGGCGCGGCGTGTTGGCCAAAACATGAACAAGGGCCAGACGACTGCCGCCGCTACTGCTGCTACTGCGGCCACTGCTGCCACTGCCGCCGGTGCCGGTTTTCGGGACGTGAACCGGGGCGTCGCGCCCGTCACGTACGGACAAGGCGACCGCCCGCCGCGTGGCGATTACGCCAGCGCGCGCAGCGACTACACCTGTACACAAGACACAGCGCAGTACACCGCTGCCGACCACGAGACCTACCGGCGGCTGTATGCGCGGCAGTTGCAACAGCTGCCGGGTCTGGCGTGTGAAGAATTCATCACCGCAGTGACCGAACTGGGTGCCGCCGACCGCATCCCGCAGCTGGACGACGTGTCAGAACGCCTGTTGAAAGCCAGCGGCTGGCAATTGGTGGCGGTGCCAGGGTTGATACCCGAAGAGGCGTTTTTTGCATTGCTGGCGGCGCGCAAGTTTCCGGTGACCCACTGGATACGCAAACCCGAGGAATTTGACTACGTCGTGGAACCCGACATCTTCCACGACCTGTTTGGCCACGTGCCGCTGCTCTTCAACCGCAGCTTTGCAAACTACATGCAGGCCTACGGCGCGGGTGGGCTGAAGGCCAGCCGTCTGGACGCGTGTGAGCTACTGGCGCGCCTGTATTGGTACACGGTGGAGTTCGGTCTTATCAACACACCCCGAGGACTGCGGGCCTATGGTGCGGGCATCCTCAGTTCAGCTGGAGAACTGCAGCACAGCGTGCGCGCTATCGGCCCCCGGCGCTTGGGATTTGATTTGCAGCGCCTGATGCGCAGCCTGTACCGCATTGACAGTTATCAGGCGGGTTACTTCGTGATCGACTCTTTCGACCAGTTGTTCGAAGCCACGGCACCCGACTTCACACCGGTCTATCAACAAGTGCGCTTGCTGATCGAACAACAGGGCACGGTTGCTGCCGGCCAGGTGTTGGCGGGCGAGCGCGAATTCCAGGTCTGAACCTTTGTTCAAGCGGGGCTTCAAGTTTTCAAGCGACGCTGCAGTTCGTCCCAGGGCTCGGGGCAGTCCACCATCTGCACATGCGCCACGCCAGGCAGGTGGCGGTTGTCGGCACCGGGCAAGGTGCCCGTGGCAGGCGGAAAAACGATGTTGTCGCAGTGACTGTAGAAGCAGGTCATGCGTGCCTTGCAATGCAGCGGTTCGCGCGCCGTCAGCGTATCCAACCAGCCTGACTGCTGCTGCATCTGACGCGCACTGCGTGTCATTGCAAAGCGGGCCAGCCAAGTGCCCTGGTGCGGTGTGCCGATGGTGATGGCATGGTGGATGCGGCCGTCGCCCAGCTCGTTACCAGCATCAAGCTGCTGATCAGCCCACCAGCGGCGCAGTACCAGGCCGCCCATGCTATGGGCCACCACCACCGGCGCCAGCCCGGTGTGTTGTTTCAGTTTCAGCACGGCGGCTTCGACGGTGTGCAGATAGTCGTCGATATCGCCGAACACCGGTTCCAGGTTGACTGCAATGACCGGTGTCTGTTGGGCGTGCAAGCGGCGCATCCAGTTGTTCCAGACGCCCCGGTTGCAGACAAAACCGTGCAGCAGCAGTACGCCGCGTTGCTGCAGCCCCGACTTCGCCGATGGGGGCAAATGGTCCGGCCAGCGGTGGCTGAAAAACGGCTGGCGCCAGCAGAACACAGTGGCCGCCGATTGCACTTCACCCCACCAGGCCTGCACCAGTTGCGGCAGGCTTGCCTTGGGCGTGGGGTCGTTGCCATGCGCAAGGCGCAGCAAAGCAAATTCCAGCGCCAGCACCAGCGCATAGCCGCCCACCAGCAGCAGCGCGCCCCCCAAAGCCCAAGCAGGGTGCCCCGCGCGCCACGCCCACAACGCCCACACCACTGCCGTCAACCAAACTCCCAGCGTGGTGAACTGCTGCAAGCGGGCCAGTGTCACGCCAAGGTCACCGGTTGCCCCGACAAGCTGTGCGCCAACTCGGTTGCCAGCATGGCCGTCAGCCCATAGACTGACAGCTGCGGGTTGGCGCCGATGCTGGTGGGAAACAGCGAACCGTCATGCACCGACAAACCGGGAACCTGCCAATGCACGCCGTCGGGGCGTACCACGCCGCGTTCGGGCCGCGCAGCCATGGCGCAGCCGCCCATCACGTGCGCACTTAAAAGTCGGGTGGCGTGGGCGCGCATCGGCAACTGCGCGATGGCTTGGCGGGCCTGCTGCCACGAGGTGTAGGGCTGGGCCCACTGATGCAAAGGCGTGACGTGCTGAGCACCTGCAGCAAACTGAATCTCGGCCATGCTGAGTAGGGCACGCCGCGCGGCGTCCCACAGGTAGTCGTTCAGCGGGTAGTCCAACAACGGCGAGCCATCGCCGCGCAAGGTCACCACGCCACCCGGCGACTGCTCATGGAAGCCATCACGCATCAGCGCCAGCACGGCCTGCGTGCGTGGAAAGTCGCGCAGCGCCTGTGTTTGCTGTTCGCCGAAGCCGGGCATGGCGGTGGACGCGATCACTGGGTGCAGCGGTGGTGCTTCAAGCTTGTAGCCCATGGGTCCGTCAATGGGGTTGACGTCCAGGAAGTGGTCGGTATAGATAGTCTGCGGCGCGCCAGCCCAGCCTTCAACGGCTTGTTCAAACACCGCCAGGCTGGCAAC
>JANNMQ010000362.1:0-3610 GCA_031398045.1 Rubrivivax sp. | reverse complement strand
ACCGACGAAGCCCGGTCATTAAAGCCCGCGCGGCGGAAGTCAGGTACGGCCTCAACGGCGACAAAAGAGCGACCCTGGAGGCCTTCATGTTCGTAGAAGTCGATCTGGCCGACCACGGCAGGCGCAGCCACCGGTGCACTGCGCGGGTCCACGGCACGCACGGACGTGACACGGCCGCTCAGACCCATGGCTGACAGCGACGCGTAGGAGCCGGGCTGCAGCACCACACAACGACCGCGAAAGCGTGCGTCTTCGCACAGTTCCCAGCGCTCCCAGCGGTTGCCCTTCACCACCGCCGAAGTCGCCCGGTCATTGAAGCCCTGCCGCCGCAGGTTGACCACCGTATCGCTGGCGATGAAGGATCTGCCTTTGAAGTCCTGGCGTTCGTAGAGGGTCACTTGAGCATGGGTCTGTGCACTCACTGCCAAGAGGGCCGCAGTCGATGCAAAGCGTAGAAAGGTGTTCACGTTGATCTCCCATGGCTTCAGGCAGCGCAATGCGCGGACCGTTATGCCGCAGATGGAGATTCGATCTGATCCGGGGTCTGCATGGCGCGACGGTTGCCACGAGCCTAAAGAAGCTGCAGCGCGCCGTCTGTGCGATTGCGTACTCAGCAAAGAAGCGGCCGTTCTGCTGCGCCCACCGCGCGGCCTGTGCGGCTACCGGGCAGCTGCAACGCGGCCCTGTTTGTTCACACCGCTGGCGTCTGCCCGGCCATGAACACGCGGACGTCGAAGTCGCTGCTGCCTTCGCTCATGTAAGCCAGCAGGATGCGTTGGCCGTCGGTGCGCACGTTGACCAAACCGTAGACCAAGTCGGTGGCCATCGGCAGCCAGGCCAGGCGCCTGTAGGAACCGGCGCTGGTGCTGGTGCTGAAGCGCGCTTCCAGCGCAGCTGCGTCCTGGTCGGGCCCGGGCGGCACGGCGACCGCGCCGCCAAACTGGCCACGGGTGCGCAGCGCCCGTGCGTGGGCCAACTGCACCGAACGCGCCAGCTCGGTGGAGTACAGCAGCGGCGGCAGCACTTCGCCTGGTTTACCGGGCCGCGCAGCTGCCACGCTCTCGCGGCCGTAGCGCGCGCTGGCGCCCAGCACCCGCGGCCGCGGGTGGGCGTAGTCTTCGTTGTCGCCGCTGCTCACCACCGTGGCACGGGCGGCCATCGCGCGCACGAAGTTCAGATCGACGTCGTCGCTGCCATGGTGGCAGCCTTTGGCAACATCCACCTCAAATTCAGCCGCGCCATGGCAGGCCAGCAGCAATGCCTGCGACGCACTGTTCAGGTCGCCGGTGAGCAAGATGCGCGCTGCGCCATGGTCCACACGCAGCACCACCGAATGCCCGTTGCGGGTTTCGCTTTCGCTGCCCAGTGTGCGCAGGCCCACGCCGCCGCCGGCCAGTTTTTCCAGCACCGGGCCCAGCACACGAACGCTGGTCTGCACTGGCTGGCTGGGTGCAGGTGCAGATACCGATGCGGGTGCATAGCCCGGCAGCCAACCCAGGCCATTGTGCAGCCGCTTGACTTTTTTCGGCACCTGACCCACCAGCTTGGCCAACGTGCCAAAGCGGCTGCCCGGCTCGGCCCTGAAGGCTCGGGCCGGCGTCTTGAAGTGGCCCTTGCCATCCAGCAGTTCGGTGATGAAAGTGCCCGCCGCCTTGGGTGCTTTGGATGGCGCGGCCGGTGTGTGCAGCAGCGGTGTGGTGCTGGTGTCTAAGCGCGTGGCGCCCAGCGGCGGGTCGGCGGCATAACGGCCCAGGCCGCAATGCCAGAAGTTGTCAACCTGCACGCCGTAACTGCGCAGGCCCAGCGGGTCGTCGGCCAAGGTGCCCGACAACACATCCAGCAGGCCGCCGAAGTGGTCTTCATCGGGGTGCGTAACCACCACATGGGCCAGTTTCACCACGTTTTGCCGCAGGTCCTTGAAGAACTTCCAACGCACAAAGTTGGCGGCACCTTTTTTGGTCATCTGCGCAGCACCGCGCACCCCGGCGTCTATCAAATGCCAGGCGTTGTCGTGCGGTGTGCGCATCAGCACACCGTCACCCTGGCCGACGTCGATGATGTACAGCTCCAGCAACCCCACTTCACCATCAGCACCGACAAAAGCCGCGTCTACAAAACCCAGCTGCCCGCGCGCATGCACCTGCACCAGGTTGTCGACACGTTGCACCACGTGCAGCGGGTCGCCCCAGATCAGCGTGGCCACGGTCTTGCCGGCACCGTCCTTCAGCGGGCACTTGAACTTGCCGCCGCAGTCGTTCAGGTGGTTCATGGTTCCAGGGTCCCAAAGGCCGCGCTCGACCAGATCGCTGCATGCCAGCGCTGGACATGCCGTGCAGACGCGCTGACTTGCACCGAGCCATGATGGCGCCGCTCGCAGGGGCCGGCAAGCACCCTGTTTGAAGTTCAGCGCGGCACAACGCAGCGCCGGCAGGGGGCAGCTGCGCCTTTACAGGCAGCCGCTGGCCGCCCAGCGACACAGCGGCGGTGCCGCGGCGTTCAGGCACTGCGCCTCGGCGCACAGCACCGCACCCTGGGTCCAGCTGACGTCGGCTTTGGGCGCGCTGGCCGGGACGTCCAGGCTGGCCAGGTAGGTGTCCAGGTAGACGGCGCGGAAGCAGGAGCTGGGGGCCTCGTAGCAAGGGCCTGCCTGCACGCAGCACTGGCCGACGGCGTCGTCGCGCATGTAGTTGAAGGCACCGGTAAGCACCCAGTGGGCGACGTCGGCGCGGGCGGTGGGCACGGCACGCGCCGTGCCCCGCCCCGGGGTCGCACCGCTGCCGTTCGGCGCTGCAAAGTTGTACGGGTCTCGCAGGCCCGCCGCCGCCTTCAGGTCGATGCGGCTGGCGCAATCGGCACGCTGCCAGCCGCTCTGTTGCGCGCCCACGCCATGGGCACAGGCGGCCGGCTGGCCCAGCGTCTTGGGCGCCTCGTCCTGGCCCAGCCCCAGGAACGAATAGCTGTAGATCTGCACCGGCTGGCCCCTGACCAGCACGGTGCGCACCGCATCGTCGGTCGTGTCGCAGCCGGGGCACGGAAAAGCCACCTGCGCCGAGGCGCCACCCATCTCGGCGATGCCGAAGCGGTTGTCCGCCCGGCCCTCGCGCACGGCCAGCCAGGCGTACAGCCCTTCTTCGAAGCCGGTCAGCGTGCGCGCAGCCACGCGCACACCCGGGCCCAGGCGCGCCTGCAGCCCAGCCTGCAGCCCGGCCCACAGCCGACGGCTCTGCGCCGGATCTTCGTACTCGGCAATGCGCATGCCGGCGGTGGCCAACACCATGGCGTCGCTGACGCGGCAGTTCGCGGACCAGTCGAAGGCCGGCCACTCGGGTCGACCCCCTCGATCGGCCGGCCCGGTCTGCCGGATGCGGTCGAGCTGGGCCACGACATCGCGCGTCACCGCTTCCACGTCAGCGTGGGTCTTGCCGCGGATCTGGCGCACCGGGTCGGCCAGAGCCCCGGTCCTGGGGCCCGGGTGTTCGGCCCATGCCGCGCCCTGCTTGGCGTAGACGAACAGGCGCGTGCCGCTGCTGCCGGCGTCGAACACGATCTGGCACGGCACGCGGCCGTCGGCAGCGGTTGTGGTGGCGGGGCCGGTATCGCCAGGGCCGCC
>JANNMQ010000338.1:0-15852 GCA_031398045.1 Rubrivivax sp. | reverse complement strand
CAAGCGATGTGGGCATGTATTCCTTGACCGCCACCTCCCGTTCCAGCGCGTGGTCGAAGGCCAGATACACGATGCCGAAGCCACCCACGCCCAGCAGGCTGAGCAGTTCAAATTCGCCCAAGCGAGTGCCCAGCGGCAGCGCGTTGGCGTCCAGCACGCGGGGGCTTGAAGGGGCAGCAGAAACCATCAAATGAGCTTAGCAGGCTTGGGGTGGGCTGGACCATCGCCCGAATGGGTTGGGTCTGTGATCAATCCAACAGGGTCTGGGGGCGCACGCTGCCAACGCAGGGCCATGGCCGCGCATGCGCTGTCGATGCGGCCGATATCCTCGCGGCCATGCACAGCTGGACCCGCATCTTTGAAGACACCGACCTGCTGGTCGTCAACAAACCCAGCGGTTTGCTTTCAGTGCCCGGCCGCGGGCCCGAAGGCGCCATCAACCTGACGGCGCAGGTGCAAGACCGTTATACGGATGCGCTGGTGGTGCACCGCCTGGACATGTCCACCTCGGGCCTGATGCTGTTCGCCCGCCATCTGGATGCCCAGCGTGCGCTTCAACGCGCCTTCGAGCGCCGGCAGGTAGCCAAACGCTACG
This sequence comes from Rubrivivax sp., assembly GCA_031398045.1. Classification (GTDB taxonomy): domain Bacteria; phylum Pseudomonadota; class Gammaproteobacteria; order Burkholderiales; family Burkholderiaceae_C; genus Rubrivivax. Next base: position 15,257 of record JANNMQ010000338.1, on the reverse strand, counting down.
AGGCCGTGGTGCAGGGCTGGCCCAGCGCCGACGAAGGCAGTTGCAACGCACCGATGCGGCTGGACTGGCCTGCACGTCCACGCCAGGTGGTGGACTGGGAGGCTGGCAAACCTTCCTACACGCGCTGGCGCGTCTTGCAGCGGCTGGGCCAAGGTGACGCGGCACAGGCACGCATGGCGCTGGAACCGGTTACCGGGCGCTCACACCAGCTGCGTGTGCACATGCAGACGCTGGGGCACCCGATCGTGGGCGACGAGCTTTATGGCACCCCGCCCGGACCCGGTGAACGCCTGCTGCTGCATGCGCGCCATCTGGCGCTGCAACACCCGGTAAAGGGCGTTGAGCTGCAGTTCGAGTGCCTGCCACCGTTCTGAATGACGGCTGGGGCATCTCGCATCCCGCATCTCTACCGAGCGGGGCCCTCAGGCACTAACCACATCGCAAGGTCTTGCTTCAACTGTTTCAGGTCGGCCTGTCTTGTGTACATCATGTGGCCGGCGTCGTAGTAGCGGTGCTGCACACGCGCCGCCACTTCGGGGGGCAGGTCCAGCTGAGCGATGGACCAATCACTGGCGCTGTACGGTGTGCCCAGGTCGTAGCGGCCACTGGCCACCAGCACCCGCAGGTGCGGGTGGCGGCGCAAGGCACGCGCCAGGTCGGGGCTGGTGGAGGTGAAACCTTCGCCCGTTTTGCCGCCCCGGTTCCAGTTCCAGGCCGGCCCCACTTCGTGGTTCAGCACTTCGTAGCGCTGCTCCAATTGCAGGCCCAGGGTGCTGCGGAAATAGTGCATGGCGGCCATCGTGTAGGGCGCGACGATGGCCTCGATGCCGGGGTCGAATTCCCACTGCCGCGTGCGGCTGGCGGCCATCGGCCCGGTGGCGCGGGCATCCAAGCGCCCCACCATCAGACCACGGCTGCGCAAGGCTTCAAAGAAAAAGGTCTGGTCGCTGATGCGCAGGTTCTTTTCTTCCACCAGGGCACGCGGCAGGCCCGTCAGTTCAGACAACCTGCGCGCCACGCGGGTGCGCTGCGTGGCGCCCAGGCGGCTCCCTGCGTGCAGGGCCGCCACGTAGTCGGTCAGCACAAAGGCTTCGGCTGCAGAACGCGCCGCCGCGGCGCTGGCACCCAGCGAACCACGAAGCAGGCCGTGGTATTGCGCCGCTGCTGCAAAGCCAGGCAGAAACAGCGCAAAGGGCAGGTCGTTGGCCGGTGCAAAAACCAAGGACTGCAAATCCATCGCGCAAGACACCAACAACAAGCCGTTCAGCGCCACGCCCAGGTCTTGCAATTTGTCGGCCAGGCCGGCCACGCGTGTGGTGCCGTAACTTTCGCCGGCCAGGTACAGCGGTGAGCCCCAGCGCTGGTGGCGCGTCAACCACAGGCGCACCACCTCCACCAGTGCTTCGATGTCACCGTCTACCGACAGCATCTTCTTGCGCGGCGCTTCACCGGCCGTCACCGACCAGCCGGTGTGTGGCGGGTCGATGAACACGAGGTCGAAATGTTGAAACCAGGTGTGCGGGTTGTCTTGCACCGCATACGGCGGCTGCGGCATGGTGCCGTCATCGGGCACCACCACGCGCTGCGGCCCCAGGGCACCCAGGTGCAACCACACCGACGCAGAACCGGGCCCTCCGTTGAAGGCGAAACAAACCGGCCGCTGCGCCGGGGCCGCACCCTTCAGCAGGTAGGCGGTGGCCAGGATGGCGGCTTCGGGCTCACCGCGTGGGCCGTCCAGCGCTCCAGCCAGCACTGGCAAAAACGCAGCATGCACGTCGTAGGGCAAGTCACCGCTGGCCAACCGTGCAATGCCACTGCTGGTGGCCGCGGGCGTGGCCAGCAGTGTGTCCACCTGTTCACGCTGGCGTTGCGCGGCGTCGGGTTTGGCGGCCGCCGCGTTGGGCGTGGCGGTGCCGGGAGGCGATGAAGCTTCAGCCATGCGGGTTCCTTCTGATCGCAAGTGGCACGGCGGATGCGCTGATTTCAGGCACCGGTCAGCAGCGCTGCATAACGATCCAGATCAACGTTGCCGCCACTGATGATCACCCCCACACGCTCGCCCGGCGCCTGCACCACACCCTCCAGCAGCGCGGCGGCGCCCAGGCAGCCGGTGGGCTCCACCACCATCTTCATACGCTCGGCAAAAAACCGCATGCTGCTGACCAGTTGGGCATCACTGACGGTCACGATCTGCGACACCAGGCGTTGGATGACGGCGAAGGTCAACACGCCGCTGTGCTGTGTCTGCGCGCCATCGGCAATGGTTTTCGGGGTGTCGATATGCACGATGCGGCCCAGCGCCAAGCTTTGCTGCGTGTCGTTGCCCGCTTCAGGCTCGACGCCGATGACCTGCACACCCGGGCTCAGTGCATGCGCGGCCACGGCGCAGCCAGCAATCAAGCCGCCACCGCCCACACACACCAACAGCTGGTCCAACGGGCCCACTTCTTCAATCAGCTCTGCGGCTGCGGTGCCCTGCCCGGCCATCACATGGGGGTGGTCGTAAGGGGGTATCAGCGTCATGCCACGCTCTTGTGCCAGGCGCTGGCCGATGGCTTCACGGTCTTCGGTGTAGCGGTCGTAGAGCACCACCTCACTGCCTACCTGGCCGGTTTGATAAGCACGCGTGGCAGCCAGTTTGGCGGCCGGTGAGTCGTGGGGCATCACGATGACCGACGGCATGCCCAGCAGGCGCGCCGACAGCGCAATGGCCTGGGCGTGGTTGCCCGAGGAAAAAGCTATGACCCCGCCGCGGCGCTGCTCGGGCGTGAATTGCGCCAGCGCGTTGTAGGCGCCGCGAAATTTGAAAGCACCCATGCGTTGGAAATTTTCGCACTTGAAAAACACCTGCGCGCCGGTGCGCTCGTCGGCTGTGGCCGAACGCAGCACCGGTGTGCGGTGTGCAATGCCGCGCAGGCGCGCCGCAGCAGCGGTGATGTCTTGTGCGCTGATGGCCAAGTCAGTGGGGGGCAATGCGGTGGCGGGTGCAGCTGGGATGGACGTTGTCACGACAGGTACTCGGTGCGGGTAGGGGTTGCGAAAAGGGATGGCCAGCCAGCGGCGGCGTCTGACGTCGGTGGTTCAGGGCCCCTGAAAGCCCTGCTGCCTGAACGTCAGCACCAGGGTGTCACGCCAGGCCGGAAGGTCAAGCACCTGGTTCTGTATGGGTGTGCTTTCGTGGATCACACGTTCATCGTCCAGCAGCAAAGCGCTCCAGGGCTCGTCCAGCGTGAAGCGCACACCCTGTGGGCCGCGCGCATCAAAAACACGGGTTTCGCCCCCTTTGATGTGGTGGCGCTGCACCATCACCACCACCACCAGGTCAACGCCGTCGCGGTGTGCGCCTTCGGGTGTGGGCCGGCCAATGCCGCCTTCGGTGGTGATGCGAAAGGGATGCGCCTCGACAAACCAGGGCGCAGACACCGGCCGGCCGCGCAATTGCGCGGCAACCGCCGCCAAGGCCTGCAACAGCCGATGCCAATGCGGGTCTTGTGTCCAGATGGCCGGCATGGCTTCAAACCAGCGTTCATAACCACCGTGCAGTGCGTTGTATTGCACCGGTTGCCAGTGGGCGCGGTGTGGCACCTGTTGCACAGGCTGCGCAGCATCAGCGTGCACCACAAAACAGCTGTGACGCCTGCGACGGTAACGTCCGCCGTCGCGCAAATGCTCGTCAGGCGGCAGTTCGTGCCAATGCGGCTGCCAAGCCTGCAGGCAGGCGGGTTCAATCTGGCACAAGCTGCTGAAGGCTTCGGCGCCCAGCACCGCCCATCCCACCTGCAACAGCTGCTGCGTCAGTTGCAAGGGCGCGGTCAAGGGTGGCTGCGGGCTCATGGTTCGGCTTAACGTGGTTCAGCAAAAGCTGTCAGTGCTGTTGTGGTGTTTGCTGCTGCAGCTGTCAAGCCTGCCCGGCGCCAAAGCGCTGTTCAAGGTAGGCCAGCAGCGTGCGCAGCGTTTGGGCCTCACCACCTGCTGGACGGCCGGGCCGGTTGCTCTGGTTCCAGGCATACAGGTCGATGTGCAACCAGTCCTGGCCGGCAGGCACAAAGTCGTCCAGAAACAAAGCGGCGGTGACCGCGCCGGCCATGCTGCTGGAACCGGTGTTGACGATGTCGGCAATGTCACTTTCGATGCTGGCGTGGTAGGGCGCCCACAGCGGCAGGTGCCACAGCGGGTCGTGCAGCGCCAGGCCCTGGTCGACCAGTGAACGTGCCACCGCCATGTCGCGGCAGAACAGCGCTGGCAGCTGCGGGCCCAGCGCCACGCGCGCGGCCCCGGTCAGCGTGGCCAGGTCGATCAGCAACGCCGGCTTGCTTTCGGCTCCGTAGGCCAGGGCGTCACACAGAATCACCCGGCCTTCGGCGTCGGTGTTGCCAATTTCAATATGCAATCCTTTTCGCGTTTTGAACACGTCGCCCGGCCGAAACGCATTGCCCGAGATGGCATTTTCAACCGCCGGAATCAGCAGCTGCAGCCGCACCGGCAGCTTCAGCGCCATGATCAGCTGCGCCAGCCCCAGCGCGTTGGCGGCGCCGCCCATGTCCTTTTTCATCAGGCGCATGCCGTCAGCGCCTTTGATGTCCAGGCCACCGCTGTCAAAACACACACCCTTGCCCACCAGCGTAACCAGCGGGTGCTTGGCCTGGCCCCAGTTCAGTTCAATCAAACGCGGTGCGCAGGCCGCGTCGGCCGCACGGCCCACGGCATGCACGGCTGGAAAGCCTGCCTTCAGCAGCTTGTCGCCCACCGTCTGCTTGAACCGGGCACCGTGTTGCTTGGCCACCATCTGCACGGCTTGCGCCAGCTGTGCCGGGCCCAGGTGTTCGGCCGGCGTGTTCACCAGGTCTCGGGTTGACGCAATGGCTGCCGCCATCAACAAACCGCGTCGCGCCTCGGCACTGGGCGCCAGCGTCAAGCAGGCAGCCACGCGCTTGGGTGCCTTGTAGAGGTCGAAGCAATAGCTGCCCAGCTCCCATGACAGCGCTGCCGCGGCGGCGTCCATCACCAGGCCACCCTGTGTGTCGCCCGCCAGGTGGTAGTGACCTGTTGGCAGGCTGCGCGGCAGCGCTGCCAGCGCCCAGGGGTGGGTTGCCGATGGCACACCGGCCCAGACGGCGGCCACATGGCCCGTCTCGTCAGGCAGCAACGCATGGCTGTCGGGCGCCGCTTCAAAACCCACACTCTGCAGCCAGCGCGCGCTGGCCTTGGGCAGTTGGGCCAGGGCCTGCGCAAAGCCTGCGCGGTGGATGACGTGCACGGGCACGCTGCCCTTGGGGGTTGCGCCTTGCGCAGACTTGGCCAGTTCAACGGTCATAGAAGGTGGATGCTTCAAGGTTGTTCAAGCCCCAATGATGCCCACTTTCAGCCGGCAGCCGGCGCCGGCTGCCGGCTCGCCCATGCCCGTTGGCGAGCGCTGGGCGCAGTTCGTCGCATCGGTCTGGCACGGTGCGCAGCGGCGATCGATGATGCACAACATCAACACCGCACACACGGCCTACCGAGCCCACACAGCCAACAAGAGGTCCTCATGTCCAAAACCAACTTCATCAGCCGCCCCATTCGCAACTTGACGGATGCGGTGGTCATGTCCTTGAAGGCGCTGTTTGTCGTCAGCCTGTGCGGCGCCATCAATGCACTGACCTACAGCGGCCACTGGTGGGTGAAGTGGGTGGCGTTGGGCATGGGCATCGCGGTACTCATTGCACTGGCGCGCGCGGTCAAAACCGTGTTGCTGCTGGCCGTAGTGGCCTGGGTGGGCTGGAAGATCTACCAGCGCTACGGCGCCGCCGCCCGCGAGTGTTTTGACGCCTGGGTGGCGCAACAGCAGCCGCAGACCGCCGAAGTGCTGCATAGCCTGCGTACCCTGCGGCCCGGCAGCACCGCGTAGAGGCCCCGCCGGCAGTGTCCACCGCAGGCGCTGCGAACGCTGCGGACTTTCAGGCCGAAGTCTGGGCCGCCGAGCGCTCCACATGCCACTCCAGCAGCGGGTGCATGTTGCGCATCGACATCCAGTGCAGGTGTATCAGGCCCAGCAGACCGCTGCGGTGCAGGTCCAGCACATCGGCATCGGGCAGGCTGCGCACCTTGTCTTCGTCAACCACCAAAAATCCGTCCACCGTGTGTTTGCGGCCACCAGGCAGGGTGGCGTCAAACCGCATGTCGCGCAGCAGGTCCAGCTGCTGCAGCTTCACACACACGGCGCGCGTGCGCTGCACTTCCACTTCCAGGGCTTCCAACTGCTTTTGCACGCTTTTCAGCAGTTCCGTGGGTTGGCCTTCAACGTCAAACAACGCTTCGCCTTCGCTTTCATTGGCCCCCGCATAGGCCATGTCCACACACAGCGCCAGGCGTTCGTCGTCCACGCGCGCCATACAAAACGGGTACATGCGCATCACCGCCGGCATGTAGCGGCCGCGCCAACGTTCACCCACCAGAAACAGGTTCTCGGCTTGTGACACACCAAACACCGCAATCGGCGCCACGGGCTCGGTGCCATCGGCATCAGGGCCCGATTTCACAAAAACAATCGGAAATTCGCGGCAGGCGTCGGCAAATTCATTGGCTGCCAGAAACAGCGCATTCAGTTGGTTGGCCACGCTCCAGTCTTGCACGGGCAGGCGCAGTTTGAGCTTGCGGTTCAGGTTGCTGTCCAGCCCCGTGGGCTTCAAATGCATGTTGTTTACGATCACGAATCTTCTCCAGGGGTTTCAACTTTCTGTACCAACACTTTGTCCACCCGCTTGCCGTCCAGGTCCACCACTTCAAAACGCCAGCCATCCCACAGCACCGCATCAGCGGTGCGCGGCAGGCGGCCCAGCAGCAGCATGATCATGCCGGCCAGGGTGTTGTAGCGGCCACGGTCTTCTTCGGGCAGTTCCTTGATTTCAAGCCGGTCTTTCAATTCCGGCACCGGTATCAGGCCGTCCAGCAGCCAGCTGCCATCTTCACGCTTCACGGCCCAGGCATCTTCGTCGGTGGGAGCGCCAAATTCGCCGGTGATGGCTTCGAGCAGGTCGCGTTCGGTGATCACGCCCTGCACCGCGCCGTACTCGTCCACCACAAAAACGATATCGGTACCGGCCAGCTTGAAATGCTCCAGCAGTTCCATACCCGACAAAGTTTCCGGCACAAATACCGGCGGCAGCAGATGCTGGGAAATTTCTGGCCGCTCGCCACGCGCCAGCGGTTGCAGCAAAGAAGCCGTGGCCAGCACACCACGCACATCGTCCAGCGATGCACGGCAGACCGGGAAGCGCGTGTGCCCGCTGCTGGCCATGCGCTGGAGCAGTGTGTCGAGGGGGTCCGACTCATCAAGCCACACAATTTCAGCCCGCGGGATCATCATGCTGCCGATCTGCCGGTCGTCCAGCCTGAACACATTGCGCACCATCTGGTGTTCTTGGGCTTCAATCACACCGGCGTCCACACCTTCTTCCAGACTGGCGGCAATTTCCTCTTCGGTCACTGATCGCGAGGGGCCCCCTTTGATGCCGAGCAGCTTCAACACCAATTCGGTGCACACACTGAGCAGCGCGACCAATGGGCGCGTGGCGGTGGACAGAAAGTTCATCGGCCGCGCCACCAGGCGGGCCACCGATTCCGGATGCATCTGGCCCAGCCGTTTGGGCACCAGTTCACCAAAGATGATGGTAAGGATGGTAATGATGACCACCACCAACACCGTGGCACCGATGCCGGATGCACCCCTTTCCAGCCCAAAAGTAGCCGACAGCCACTGCCCCAGCGGCTGTGAAAACGCAGCTTCACCCACGATGCCGTTCAATATGCCGATGGACGTGATGCCAATCTGCACCGTTGACAGGAATTTCGTCGGGTTTTCGTGCAGCTCCATCGCTGCTTGCGCCCCAGGCTCTTCAGCCTCCACCATCACCTGCAGACGTGCCTTGCGGCTGGCGGTCAATGCCATCTCGGACATGGCAAAGGCGCCATTCAGCAAGATCAGGAAGACCAGCAGGGCCAGGTCCATGGGCGCCGCTGGCACGCTGCAGCGGTATCAATCAAAACGGGCGGGAGCGTAGCAGAATCAATGCATGATTCTGCTGGTAGGCGATGTACAAGGCTGCGCGCAAGCGCTGGACAATTTGTTGTTGGAGGCTGGGTTTTCGCCCTCGCGCGACCGTGTGGTGCTGCTGGGCGACCTGGTCAACCGGGGCCCCCAGTCCCTGGGTGTGCTGAAACGCGCAGCCGCCTTGGGCCCTGCCGCCACCTGCCTGCTTGGCAACCATGACCTGCACCTGCTGGCGGTGGCGCATGGCGCACGCAAGCTGCACCGGGGCGACACGTTTGCCGATGTGTTGCAGGCGCCTGACGCCCAACAACAACTGAACTGGCTGGCACAGCAGCCGCTGGCCCACCTGGAAAGTGGCTGGCTGTGTGTGCATGCGGGCCTGGCGCCGCAATGGTCGGCGCAAGATGCGCTGGAACTGGCTGCCGAAGTGCAGGCCGTGCTGCGCGGGCCGGGCCTGGCTGACTTTTTGAACGACATGTACGGGGACCAACCCGACCGGTGGCAGCCGGCACTGCGGGGACAGGCGCGGTGGCGGATGGTAATCAACACCCTTACCCGCATCCGCTTTTGCACTGAAGAAGGCGTACTCGACTTCAAGACCAAAGAAGGCGCAGGCGCCGCCCCAGCAGGTTACCTGCCCTGGTTCGAAGTGCCCACACGGCGCAGCCTGGGCCAGCCGGTGGCATTTGGGCACTGGAGCACGCTGGGACTGATCAACCAGCCCGATCTGCTGGCGCTCGACACCGGTTGTGTATGGGGCGGTGCACTCAGCGCCATGCGCGTCGACGGCGGCCGGCGTGAACTTCTGCAAGTGCCCTGCCCTCAGGCGCAGCGCCCGGGCGCCTAGAATCGGTGTGATCGACAGTGGAAGCGTGGCAGAGTGGTCGATTGCACCGGTCTTGAAAACCGGCGGTCCGCAAGGGCCCGTGAGTTCGAATCTCACCGCTTCCGCCACTGTTCGCTTTCATCAATTGCTGCATCGCTTCCGGCCGCTCCTGGCTGCCGCCGGGATAGTTCGGTCATCGGACCAGACGCGCAAGGGCAGTAACAGTTTCCTGGCCACCGCTAAGGCATCCGCGGCGGCAGCGCAGCACAACGGCAGCGCGGACTGCAGCAGGCACGGTTTTCGTGGCGGCTCCGGCAGGTGGGTCAGATATGCCTACTGCGCGTCGACTGCTGATCCGCATGCGCGCAAGGGCACTCAAGCGTTGTGGCCGCGGCTTCAGTGGCCCGTGGTGGCGGCCCCTGCAGCCATGGTGGCAGGCTGCAGATCGAGGCTGATTGAAATCGTCCCGTCCCCGTCATTGCGCCCAAATTGGATGTCCTGTGCCGGCGGCCGGTCCACCTCAAAGCCGATGTCGTTGGCCAGCGCCAACATGCGCTTGTTTTCTACCAGCACGGTGGCCACCAGTCGCCGCGTGCCGTGTTCGCGCATCGTGCGGATCAGTTTGTGCATCAGCAGGTCGCCCAGACCGCTGCCCTTGAGTTCGGAACGCACGACGATGCCGAACTCGGCATCGATGTTGTCGGGGTCCGCCACGGCCCGGGCCACGCCCAAGGTCTGCTCCACCCCTTCAGGGCCTGGCGCCACGGCCACGATGGCCATCTCGCGCTCGTAGTCGATTTGCGTCAGCCGCGCCAGTTCACTGCGCTCAATGCTGCGCCGGCTGTAGAACACACGCATCCTGACATCCACCGGGTCAAGGCTGCCCAGGAACTCCAGGTGCTGGGCTTCGTCTTCGGGCCGCATGGGTCGCAGCGTGACAACCCGGTCTTGCCAGTTCACGGTTTCCACCAGCTGGGCCGGATAGGGGCGGATGGCGAAATTCGCTGCACCTGCAGGCAACTTGCCACTGACAGCGACGCGGGCGTCCAGCGCAATCACGCCCTCGTGGTTAACGATCAACGGATTGATATCCAGTTCGGCCACTTCGGGCACGTCAGCCAGCAGCTGCGACACCGCCACCAGCACAGCATGCAGCGCGTCCTGGTCGGCTGCGGGTGTGTCACGAAAACCCACCAGCAGCTTGGCCACGCGGGTGCGCTGCACCAGCGCACGGGCCAGGCTGGTGTTCAGGGGCGGCAGCGCCACCGCGCGGTCGGCCACCACTTCAACCGCCGTGCCCCCCTGGCCGAACAGGATCACTGGGCCGAATACGGCGTCGATGCTGGCGCCGATGATCAACTCTTGCGCGTGGCTGCGCCGTACCATGGCCTGCACCGTGAAACCCTCAACGTGTGCATTGGGACGGATCTGTCGAACGCGTGCCAGCATGGACTGCACCACGTCGCGCACCTCTGTGGCGTTGTCGAGATTGAGTGCCACACCGCCCACATCGGACTTGTGCGAGATGTCGTGCGAAAGGATCTTCAGCGCCACGGGATAGCCGATGGCATCGGCAGCGTTGGCGGCGGCCGACGGGTCGGCTGCCACACTGCGCGTGGCAACAACCGGAATGCGGTAAGCCGCGAGCACGGCCTTGGCTTCAGGCTCGGTGAGCATGGTGCGGCCTTCAGCCAACACCTGCTGCACCAGGGTGCGCACCGCTGCGGTGTCAACACCCTCGCCCGGCAAGCCGGGTGCCGCGGTAACTGCGTCGCCCTGCGCTGCCGCCTGCGCTGTCGCCCCCACGGGCGCAGCGGGGGCAGCGGGCGCAGCGGGCCCTTCAACGGCGGCGGGCCTACCCGACAGCACCGCCGGTGCCTCCATCAGCTGCGCCTGGTTGCGCCGGTAGGTCAGCAACATGGAAAAAGCATGAACCGCCTCTTCGGGGGTTGCGTAACCCGCGATGCCACCGTCCTGAAAGATGCGGCGCGCTTCGGCCACGGCCGCTTCGCCAAGCCAGCAGGCCATCAGGCGCGGTGTTGACTGCGCGGCCAGCGGCAACAGGGCCCGCGCAATGTCGGCGCTAGAAACAATGGCCGTTGGAGCGTGAATGAACAACACCGCTCCCGATGCGGGGTCGTCATACAGCGCTTGCAGGGCCTGCACGTAACGCTCTATCGGGGCGTCACCGATGATGTCCACCGGGTTGCCATGCGACCAGTTGGCCGGCAACAAGGCATCCAGTCGCTGCAAAGTGTTGGCATCCAGGTGGGCCAGTTTCACACCCACAGCCGATGCAACGTCGGCCGCCATCACACCAGCGCCGCCACCATTGGTCAGGATGGTCAGCTCTTCACGCAGGTTGGTACGAAAACGCGTCAGCGTTTCAGCGGCCAGAAACAGCTGCTGCAGGGTGTCCACACGCAGCATGCCCGCGCGCCGGATGGCGGCGTCATAGACCAGATCAGAGCCCGCCAAGGCGCCGGTGTGCGAGGCCGCTGCGCGCTGGCCCTCTTCGCTGCGCCCCGCTTTCACCACGATGACCGGCTTGTTGCGGGCCGCGGCCCGCGCCGCCGACATGAACTTGCGCGGCGACTCAATGGATTCGATGTACAGCAGGATGGCGCGCGTTTTTGAGTCGCTGGCCAGGTAGTCGAGCATGTCGCCGAAGTCGACGTCGGCATGTTCACCCAGCGACACAAAGTGCGAAAAACCAATGGCCCGCGCATGCGCCCAATCGAGCATGGCGGTAACGAGCGCACCTGATTGCGACACGAAAGCCAAGTTGCCCGGCACCGCATCGGTGTGCGCAAAACTGGCATTCAGCCCAATGTGCGGCGCCAGCAGGCCGATACAGTTGGGGCCCAATACACGCAGCAAGTGGGGGCGAGCGGCAGCCCGCATCGCTTGCCGCTGCACCGCACTAAGTCCCGCGGTCAGCACGACGGCGGCGCGCGTGCCCAACGCGCCCAGCTCTGCAATCAGGCCCGCCACCGTGTCGGGCGGTGTGCAGATAACCGCCAAGTCGGGCACCGCAGGCAGGTCGGCAGCGCGTGCATACACCGCCTGGCCATCAAAAGCCCGGTGTTTCGGGTTCACCGCATAAACGGGGCCTTTGAACCCGCCACCGCGCAGGTTGGCCCATACCTTGGCGCCCACGCTGGACGGCCGTTGCGACGCGCCGAAAATGGCCACCGAGGCGGGGTCGAACAATTGATCGAGATTGCGAATGCTCATGGGGATGGTTGCAGGTCCGCTGCAGCGGTCCCCCGGCGGGAGCAGCAGCACCGGAACCCGGTACGTGAGTGGGTCGGACACTTTGGCGGCGACATTGACGATCGTCAACCAAGCAGCCAGCGCAGCATGCAAGAGTAACCGCGGTTGCCGCTGTGGCTGTTGATCCGCAACAAGCGCTGTTTCGAGCCGCAGACTGCGAGCGCTAAAAGCCGGAAAGCCGGAAAGCCCAGCAGACCTGCGCGCACACCGCTTATCGAGGATCCCAAAATTCACGACACTGGCTTGCCATTCTGGGTTGTTTCCCCCGTGTTCAGCCTTTTGCTTCCCACCTCGTCTTCAGGACACCTCACCATGCGTCACGCCCTCATTGCCACAGCCCTGTGCCTGTCACTTTCAGCGCAGGCCCAGGACCAGGCTGCCACCTTCCAGATCAAAGCGCTGACGCCCGAGACCGCACTGGCTGCAGCGCAGGCCGCACTGGCGTCATGCCGAGCCAAGGGCTATCAGGTTGGGGTGGCCGTGGTGGACCGATCCGGTCTGACCCAAGTTTTCCTGCGCGACCGCTTTGCCGGCGCCCACACCCTCGACGTGGCCACCAACAAGGCCTGGACAGCGGCCAGCTTCCGCACGTCCACGCTGGACCTGGCCGTCGAGTCGCAGCCGGGCCGCCCGATGAGCGGCATTCGCAGCACGCCGCGCATGCTGGCCGTTGGTGGCGGTGTGGTCATCGAGGCGGGTGGTTCGATCTTCGGTGCGATAGGCGTTTCAGGTGCGCCCGGCGGCGAGGCCGACGACGCCTGTGCCAGAGCCGGCATCAAGGCCATCGCCGACAAAATCGAATTCTGATCTGCGATCCATCGGGCGTGTGGCACACACCAAGCCCGACGACGATGAACGCCGCGCCCGCGCCCACCACCGACACAGCCGCGCTGGCAGACTCACGCACACTGGTGCAGGCGTTGTGCCAGGCGCTGTCAGCGCAGTTGATCGAAACCCACATCTCCTGGGTGCTGCTGGCCGGCGACACGGCCTGGAAGATCAAGAAGCCGGTGCGCCTGGGTTTTCTGGACTTCGGCACGCTGGCACGGCGGCGCCACTTCTGCGAAGAAGAGCTGCGCCTGAACCGGCGTTACGCACCTTCGATGTACCGCTGTGTGCTGCCCATCACCGGCACGCCCCAAGCGCCCCAGTTGGGCGGCGCAGGGCCCGCCATTGAATACGCGCTGCGCATGGTGCGCTTTGCGCCCCGTGCGCTGCTCAGCGAACAGCTGGCCGATGGCACCTTGCAGCCGGCGCATCTGGACGCGCTGGCGCTGCGCCTGGCCGCGCTGCACGCCAGCACCGACCAGGCCCCGGCTGGCAGCTGTTGGGGCAGCGCCAAAGAGGTGTCGGATGAAGCCCACGATGTATTGCAGCGGCTGCAAGACCAGGGCGTGGAAGTGACTGACCTGCAACGCTGGCTGGCCGAACAACTGCCCTGCCTGATGACGCAGTGGCAGCACAGGCGCAACAGCGGCCATGTGCGCGAATGCCATGGCGACCTGCACTTGCGCAACACGGTGGTGCTGACCAACGGCGTGACGGCCTTCGACGGCATCGAATTCGACCCCGCGCTGCGTTGGATCGACGTCTGCAGCGACATGGCCTTTTTGGCGATGGACCTGCTGGCGCACAACCGTGCCGGCCTGGCCTGGCGCTTCGTCAACGCCTGGCTCGACGCCACGGGCGACCACGACAGCGTGACCGTGCTGCGCTTCTACCTGGCCTACCGCGCCCTGGTGCGGGCCCTGGTCGGGTGCTTGGCGCCTGCGGCCGCGCAAGGCCCCCGTGGCGACACCTACCTGGCACTGGCCCGGCGGCTGGCATTGGCGCCACTTTCACCGCGGCTGCTGCTGACACGCGGACTGTCGGGTTCGGGCAAAACGACGCTGACCCAACAATTGCTGGAACACACCGGTGCGCTGCGCCTGCGCTCTGACGTGGAACGTAAACGCCTGTTCGGGCTGGCGGCGCTGGAGCCGTCGGCGGCGCAGGTGCCGGGGGGCATCTATGGTGTCGAAACCACCCGGCGCACTTACGACCAGCTTGTCGAACGCGCACGGGTGATGTTGCAGGCGGGCTACCCGGTGATCGTCGACGCCGCCAGCCTGCGCCACGATGAACGCCAGCGAATGCACATGCTGGCGCGCGAACTGCACCTGCCCTTCACCTTGCTGGACTGCCAGGCCGACCTGGACGTGCTGCGCCAACGGGTGCGCGCCCGGCGGGCCCGGCACGACGACGCTTCAGAGGCCGACGAACAGGTGCTGCTGCAGCAGCTGTCATTCAACGAGCCGCTGGATGCTGAGGAGCAGGCCCACAGCCTCACCGTCAACACCGCAGGCCCCGTCGACGTGGCCGCGCTGGCGGCACGCTGGCAGCAAGCGTCTCAACCCGTTTTGCGTTCAGACGAATGAATTTCCGTTCGGGCTGAGGCTGTCGAAGCCCTGTGGCGAGGGTTTTTCCCGACAAGGTCGGGACGGTCGGCGAAAAGGGCCCAGCACGGCCTGGGACGTGCCGAGTGCCAGCCACGCCAACGCCTCGCGCGGCCCGCATGGTTCTGCCGCATAAGCGGCTCAACGCACTCACTGCGACGCTTCAGCCGGCCTTGCCGCAGAGGGCCGGTGCCACACCCGCGCCAGCACCGCCGACACCGCGGCCACGGCCAGCACCAGTACGTTCCAGCTGCCCATGGCGGCCAGCATGAAACCGCTGAACAAGCACCAGGCCAGCACCAGCAGCCAGGCCAGCACTGCAACCCAACGCCCAGCGCGGGTGGGCGAATGCGGCAGTGCCACCAGCAGCGCCAGCGTGGCCACTGCCGTGGGGTCGGGCGCCAGCCCAAACACCTCGGCCTGGCGCCACCCTTGCCCCGCCAACGGTGACAGCAGGGGGTGCAGCAGCAGTGCCCAGGTGGCCAGCGCCAGCGCAACGGCGCGTGTGTTGGGGCCGGCCCGTGTGCACGTCCTATCGCCGGCCGCACTTTCCGCACCGCCCGCATCGCCCACCTGCCAGCCCAGCAGCGGCAACAGCAGCGCCAGCAGCACCAGCGCCGGCAGCAGGCCCGCCACCGCCCAGTTGATGGGCAGGTAGCGCCCGTGCACAAACACGACCGCGCACATCAGC
>JANNMQ010000317.1:0-7318 GCA_031398045.1 Rubrivivax sp. | reverse complement strand
TCCAGCTGCGAATCGGGAAAGAAGAAGACGCTGCGGCCAGCCAGCACTTCACGCTGGCGTGCCAGCGCAGTCTGGGCGCGCTGCCGAGCCGGCGCGGTGACTTCGGCCACCCGTGACCCATCGATAACAAAGGCTGCTGCGGCGGCTTCAAGCCATGCTGTGGTGCCTTCGACGCCTATGGGGAATGGCGCTGCGATGCGTGTGGCGCCACGCTCTTCGAGTGCCCGCGCGGTGTCGTTCAAAAACGGTTGCGCCAGCAAAAATTTGGTTTGTGCGCCGACCGTGGGCAACTGCAGGCTGTTGCGCGCCGGCAGGAAGCTGACATCGGTGATGCCGATCTGTGCCAACAAGCGAGCCAGCTGGTCTTCCACCACATCGGGCAACGCGCCCACCACCATCAGGCTGGGGCTGGTGCTGTCTTGCAGCACCGGCACCAGGGACGCCAAGCAGGCGTCTTCGCCTTGAGTGAATGTGGTCTCGATGCCGCTGCCTGAGTAGTTCAGCACCCGCACCTGCGGCATGAAGCGCGCTGACAAGCGCTGTGCTGCGCGCGACAGGTCCAGCTTGATGACTTCAGAGGGGCAAGAGCCCACCAGGAACAGCGTCTTGATGTCAGCGCGCCGCTCCAGCAGACGCTGCACCACGCGGTCCAGTTCGTCGTTGGCATCGGCCAGGCCTGCGAGGTCGCGTTCGTCAAGAATGGCAGTGGCAAACCGCGGCTCGGCGAAGATCATCACCCCCGCAGCGGACTGCACCAGGTGCGCGCAGGTGCGCGAGCCCACGACCAGAAAAAACGCGTCCTGTATCTTGCGATGCAACCAGACGATGCCGGTCAGCCCGCAGAACACTTCGCGCTGGCCGCGCTGGCGCAGCACCGGTGCCGTGGCACAGCCTGCGTCGGTATGCAAGTTGATGACCCGGCTCATGCCGCCGCGCCTGTGTGGGCCTGCGGTGCCTGCAGCTGGTCTTTCGCTTGCAGCACTTGAGCCGCCTGGGCACCCAGCCTCGCAGCACGCAGCTTGAGGATGAACTGCGTGGCGTTGATGACGTAAGTGACATAAGCCGCCAGTGCCAACAGCATCTGGCCGCGCGGCCCCAGCGCGCCTGTGAACAACGCCACCAGATAAGCCGTGTGCAACGCCAGCACCAGCATGCTGAACACGTCTTCCCAGAAGAAGGCTGGCGCAAAGAGCCAGCAGTCAAAAACCACTTTCTCCCAGATGCAGCCCGTGACCATGATGGTGTAGAGCAGCAAGGTTTTCAGCACCACCGAAGCGGTGGCTGCAGCAAATCCTTCGCCCGTATGCAGGTAGCGCACGACAAGCACCACGCTGATGGCAAACACCAAGAACTGCAGGGGTGCCAGCAAGCCCTGCACCAGGGTCCAGCGCGTGGCGTCGCGGCGTGCCCTTTGTTCGGGGGTGTACAGCGCCGGGGCGCTGTGATGGGGGGGAGGGGATGAGGTTTTGGACACGGTTTCTGGCTCGATGTCTGCAATCTAGACGGCTTCCAGAAAAGTGTCAATCCAGATTGACGTTTATAAAAAGTGACACTGCTGTCGGGCAGGCCTGTTCCGCTGTACAAATCGAAGTCGTGGTCTGGGTAGCTGGGGTTTGCCCGCGGTTCGCCTCCGATGCATGCAAAAGCTTTTGACAGGGCCGGGGACGAGGGCTTAAAACCGTTTGGTTGGGGTTGGTATGGTCCGGCCTCAACGTGACGCACGGGGTGACATCACCATCACCACCAGGGCGCGCGACGAGGAGATCGTGATGTCAGGACTTTCGCCGGGTTTGGGTCGGCACATCGTCGACGAACAGCAGTGCGAAGATGTCTGGTTTCGCCCCGAGCAGATTTCTGTGGAGGCAGACCGCACCGGTGCGCTGTTTCGCACCGTTGAAAACGAAATCATCCCCAGGCTGATGCTGTTGCACCGCGGCGAGGGCGAAGCCGCAGGGCGCGCAGCCCGCGCGTCCAACGACCGCTACAGCATATCGGCGCAGCAGGTGACCGAATTCACCGCCGAGGTGCTGAAAGGGCACGAGCCAGCCATCGAATACTTGAAAGTGCTGGTGAATGACGGGGCCGGCTTGGACGGGCTGTGTTTGCATCTGTTGGCGCCCACCGCGCGCTTGCTGGGGGAGATGTGGGAAGACGATGTGGTCGACTTCACCGACGTCACCATTGCGCTGGGCCGGCTGCAGGGTGTGTTGCGGGGGCTGTCAGCCAGCATGCAACTGCCGCGGTCCTCGGCCAGTGCGGGCCGCAAGGCGGTTTTTGCCAGTGTTCCTGGCGAACAGCACACTTTTGGCCTGGCCATGGTGTGCGACTTTTTTCGTCTCTCGGGCTGGTCGGTCTGGAGCGAAAGTCTGGAACATTCACAAGCCGCTGCTTTGGTCAGCATGGTGCGTGAACAACATTTTGACGTTGTCGGTTTTGCCATTGGCAACGACAAGAGCATTGCCTCACTGGCTGAACTGATACGCCAGGTGCGCAAGTGCTCGATGAACAAACAGCTGGGCATTCTGGTGGGAGGGCCGCTGCTGGTGGCGCGGCCGCAAATAGCCACGCTGGTCGGGGCTGATGCCACGGGTGCCGACGCACGGCAAGCTATGCTCGAGGCAGAAAAGCTGTTGGCCGCGCCCCGCCGCGGAACTATGTGAGCAACACCAGGGAGTCTTCTGCGTCAGTTTTGGCGACCACCCTCAAGCCCGGACCACGACCGTTCCAAAGTGGCAAAAAGGCGCTGGATGCACTGGATGCCCAGGGCACTGCGGCGCTGGTGGAGGCCGCTTCAGACATCGCACTGGTGCTGGACCGGCATGGCGTCATCCAGGACATGTCGGTCAGCATCGATGACTTGCCCGCCGAGCAGGTGGCCGGCTGGGTAGGCAGACGCTGGTCTGAAGTGGTGACGGTAGACAGCCGTTCCAAGGTGCAGTCGATGCTGGACGGTGCAGCCGGAGGCGTTGCGCCACGCTGGAGGCACGTGAACCACCCCAACTCCAAAGGCGCCGATCTGCCGGTGATGTACTCCGCCGTGCGCCTGGGTGCACGGGGCCGCATCGTGGCCATGGGGCGCGACATGCGTGCACAGGCCGGTTTGCAGCAGCGGCTGGTGGAAGCACAACAAGTGCTGGAGCGCGACTACTGGCGGCTGCGCCACGTGGAGATGCGCTACCGGTTGCTTTTTGATATGGCCTCGGAAGCGCTGGTGATCGTTGAAGCCGCTAGCTTGAAAGTGGTGGAAGCCAACCCGGCGGCGGTGGCTTTGTATGGCTTGCCGCCGCGCAAGCTGCACGGGCATGCGTTCCCCACCGGCATCAACGACAAGGCGGCGCGTGAATTCACGGCCCTGCTGGCTCGTACCCGCGGCGGTGAACGCACCGATGAAGTGCGCTTGCGCGCAGCCTCCGAAGCGGGTGACCTGTTGGTGGCCGCCACCGCTTTCAAACAAGAAGATACCCAGCTGCTGATGGTGCGCTCTCGCGCTGTGCGCAGCGGCCCTGCGGTGGCCACACCTGCGGCCACTCGCTCGGTGGTGCAGGTTATGCAGCGGGCGCCCGATGGATTCGTGGTCACCGACATGGACGGCAGGGTGCTGATGGCCAACGATTCTTTCGTTGAGCTGGTGCAGTTCAATGTTGAACAGCAGTTGCGAGGTGAACTGCTGGACCGCTGGATGGCGCGTCCCGGTGTAGACCTCAGCGTCATGCTGTCCACGCTGCGCCAGCAGGGTTCTTTGCGCCTTTTTGCCACCAGCTTGCGCGGTGAACTGGGTGCGCAGTCCGAGGTCGAGATTTCTGCCGTCTCCGTGCCCGATGGCGACCCGCCGTGCATGGGTTTCACGGTGCGCCATGTCGGCCGCCGGCTGGGTGCCGACCCGCAGGCGGGCAAGTCGTCGCCGCGTTCGGTTGAGCAGCTCACCCACCTGGTGGGGCGCATGCCGCTGAAGGACCTGGTGCGCGAATCCACCGACCTGATCGAGCAGCTGTGCATCGAGGCCGCACTGAAACTGACCCAGGACAACCGCGCTTCAGCGGCTGAGATGCTGGGCCTTTCGCGCCAAAGCCTGTACGTCAAGCTGCGTCGTTACGGTCTGGGTGACCTGGGGTCCTGAACCCAGCGCCGCCGCGCCTGGTGTTAAGTTTTGGTTGACACTGTTGGTGTAAATATCGGTTGACACTTGTGGAGTGCGGCCGAAAAATGCGCTGCATGGCCGACCTGACGCTCCCCACGCGCCCTTCCATTTCAACCGTTGCCGAGCTGCTCAAGCCCATCACCTGGTTTCCACCGATGTGGGCTTTTGGTTGTGGGGTGGTGGCGTCTGGCATGCCACTGGCAGACCGCTGGATGTTGGTGCTGGTGGGCATCGTGCTGGCAGGGCCCATGGTGTGCGCATGCAGCCAAGCCGTAAACGACTGGTTCGACCGCCATGTCGATGCCATCAATGAACCGCAGCGGCCCATCCCGTCAGGCCGCATGCCGGGCCGTTGGGGCCTGTACATCGCGGTGCTGTGGACCGTGTTGTCCCTGTTGGTGGCTGCTGCGCTGGGCCCTTGGGGTTTTGCAGCGGCGCTGGTGGGGTTGTTGCTGGCCTGGGCCTACAGCGCACCCCCGTTGCGCCTGAAGCGCAACGGCTGGTGGGGCAACGCGGCCTGTGGTCTGTGTTACGAAGGCCTGGCCTGGTTGACCGGTGCTGCGGTGATGAGCCTGGGTGCCATGCCCGAGGGCCGGTCCATCGCATTGGCGCTGCTGTACAGCGCCGGTGCCCACGGCATCATGACCCTGAACGACTTTAAGGCCATCGAGGGCGACCGCCGCATGGGCATTGCATCGTTGCCGGTGCAACTGGGTGTGCAAGGTGCGGCGCGTGCCGCATGTCTCTTCATGTTGCTGCCGCAGCTGGTGGTGGTGCTGCTGCTGCTGAAGTGGCAGCAACCGCTGCATGCCGCTGCTGTGGCGGCACTGATCGCGGCGCAGGTGCTGATGATGTGGCGCTTCCTGGTTGACCCCGTGCAGAGGGCGCTGTGGTACAGCGGCTTTGGCGTGCCGCTCTTTGTGCTGGGCATGCTGGTCAGCGCCTTTGCGCTGCGCGCAGCGGCAGGCTAACGTCTGAAATGACTGCCACCGCTCAGAACTGTTTCGACTGGTTGCGCATCGCCAGGTTGGGCCTGGTGCAGGCGGCGCTGGGTGCCATCGTGGTGTTGACCACATCGACGCTGAACCGTGTGATGGTGGTGGAACTGGCGCTGCCGGCGCTGTTGCCGGGTGTGCTGGTGGCGCTGCACTACCTGGTGCAGCTGTCGCGGCCGCGCATGGGCCATGGCAGTGACGTGGGTGGGCGCCGCACACCGTGGATTGTGGGCGGCATGGCCTTGTTGGCGGCCAGCGGTGCACTGGCTGCGGCGGCCACGGTGTGGATGGCTCACGCACCGTGGGCCGGCACGGCGCTGGCCGTTGTGGCATTCGTCGGCATAGGCCTGGGCGTCAGTGCCAGTGGCACGTCGCTGTTGGTGCTGCTGGCCAAGCGTGTGCAGCCTGAACGCCGCGCCGGTGCAGCCACGTTGGTGTGGCTGATGATGATTGTGGGCTTCGCTGTCACAGCAGGTATCGCCGGCCGCCTGCTCGACCCGTACACGCCCGATCGACTGCTGGCCGTGACCTGTGGTGTGTCGGTATTGGCTTTTGCCCTCACGCTGCTGGCTTTGGTTGGGCTTGAAGGCAGGCTGCCGCGGGCGGTGCAGGCAGGGGCCTCGGCAGGCGCCATGGGTGCTGCTGCTGTGGCTACTTCTGATGCGGGTGCTTTCAAGCTTGCATTGCAGGAGGTGTGGGCCGACGCGCGGGCGCGCCGCTTTGCCATTTTTGTCTTTGTTTCGATGCTCGCTTACAGCGCGCAAGACCTGATCATGGAGCCCTTTGCAGGCACCGTGCTGGGTTACACGCCGGGGCAGTCCACCAGCCTGTCGGGCCTGCAGCATGGCGGTGTGCTGGTGGGCATGTTGATGGCCGCTGCAGCTGGCAGGCGGTGGCGCGGCCGCACCCTGGGCACGCTGCGCGGCTGGACCGTCGGCGGCTGTGTGGCTTCTGCGCTGGCCATGGCGGGCCTGGTGGCTTGTGGGCTGCTGGGCCCGCAGGCGCCGTTCAAGACCACGGTGTTTGCGCTGGGTGTGGCCAACGGCGCATTTTCCATCGCTGCCATTGGTTCCATGATGCAACTGGCCGGTGAAGGCAAGGGCTCGCGGGAAGGTGTGCGCATGGGCCTGTGGGGCGCTGCACAGGCCGTTGCTTTTGGTCTGGGCGGCTTGTTGGGCACCGGTGCCAGCGACTTGGCGCGTTGGGTCCTCAACAGCCCCGGCGCAGCTTATGCCTGCGTGTTTGCGCTCGAGGGCCTGATGTTTGTGGTGGCTGCCGTGTTGGCAGCCGGCCACGCGCCAAAACCTGCAGCGCCGCTGAGCTCCAGTTCGGAAGCCAGCCCTGAAAACAAGTCCCGTTCTGCGTCTTTGCACCCAAGCCCTGCCGTGGCTGGCCCGCGTGTGGCGTGACGCCGAGTTCCCCGTGCTGGCCAACCTCGTTCAAAGGTGGCGTTGTTCGGCACCTTTTTACTGGAGACATCAAGATGACCCCGACAGTCGCTGAAGACACCCTGTATGACGTGGTGGTGGTGGGCGGTGGCCCAGCAGGTGCTACGGCAGCGCATGAACTGGCACGCCAGGGCCGCAGCGTGCTGCTGCTGGACCGCGCAGGCCGCACCAAGCCTTGTGGCGGCGCCATACCACCGCGTGCCATCAAAGACTTCGCCATTCCCGAATCGATGCTGGTGGCCCGCGCCACCTGCGCGCGCATGGTGTCGCCCAGCGACCAGAAGGTCGACATCCACATCGAAAACGGCTACGTCGGGCTGGTCGACCGCGACAGCTTTGACGAATGGCTGCGGGCACGTGCGGCCAGCGTGGGCGCGGTGCGCCAGGTGGGCATCTTCGAGCGCTTCAGTTTTGATGCCGATGGCACGCGCCGCGTGCACTTTCAGGCCCATGACGCCCACCACCGTGCAGAAGGCACAGGCGTCAGCGTGCGTGCACGTGCGGTGGTGGGTGCAGACGGCGCACGTTCAGCGGTGGCGCGGCAGTCGGTGGCTGGCTACGACAAGGGCAAATTTGTCTTTGCCTACCACGAGATCCTGCGTGCGCCTGCCCAACCCGACCCCGACTACGACGCTGCGCGCTGTGACGTGGTGTACCGCGGCACCATCTCGCCCGACTTCTATGGCTGGGTGTTTCCGCATGGCGCCACCATGAGTGTCGGCACGGGAAGTGCCGAC
>JANNMQ010000302.1:0-10687 GCA_031398045.1 Rubrivivax sp. | reverse complement strand
CAGGATCGACAAGCTGCCGACCTTGCGCACGCCTTCGGCATACAGATCGTCGGTGATTTCGTCGCGCAGCACCGCGGTGGTCTTGGCCAGGCGCGGGTCCAGCCCGGCATCCATCTGCGCATCGGACCAGCCATCAATGCGAGCGAACTGCACGCCGTTGAAATTGACTCCATCACCGACGGCGATGGTGGCGCCACCCGGGGCAATCACATGGTTCAGCACCCTGCCGTTGGTCGGATTGGTGAGCAGCCCCGGCACGAGAAAAGCCCGCGGTACGCTCACCACCTTCTGGATCGCGATCGGCTCGGTCTTCGTGCCCTTGTCGTCGGCGGTGCCGACGACCATGCTGCGCACCGGCAGTGCCGCACCTTGTGGCAAGACCGGGATCTCGGACTTCGGCACCCCGACGAGTTCCAGGAACTTCAGCGCCAGCTCATAGGCTTGTTGATCGCTCAGGCTCACGGCACGGGGCAAGGCCTCGCTTCGTGGATCGAAAGCCGGGCGGCGCACGAAGCCGATATCGCCGATGCCGATGTTCTTGCTGAACGCCAACATCGTGTAGGCCCCCGTTTCTGAGTCCCGGCCGCCATTGTCCAGAACACACATGGTGGTCTCGGGTTCCTTCGCAGGGGTCGCCTTCGTCTGGCAATCCGGCGCACTGCGTGTGGCCACCCGGCCGAACAGCGCCGAACTCACCTGACCGAGATTGAAATTGCGCGAGATCGCACCGTCGGGGCGCACAGCCGAAAGCTTCTCGACCACCGTGCGGCTGCTGTCGCCGAGCAACGCCGTCAATGAAGCGCCAATTTGCCGGCGCAACTCTTCCTTGGTGGCGTCGGGGTTGACCTGCGCTGATGCCACTATCGGCAGCAGGGCGGCGGTGGCCAGAACCAACTTCAATTGCATGATCTTCATATCCGTTCTCCTTGGGTGTCGGCGCATCGCGCCTGCCGGCTGCCCTTCGCTGGGCTGAGGTGCCGGTCAATCACTCATGCATGGGCCTGATGGTCGTTCACGGGCGGCCATTCACGGGTTAAACGCGTTCTCTCCCACTGGGTCGCAACCGCGGTAGCCCATCCATGCGTAATGGCTGTTGCCGGTGGGCGAGCCAAATGCACCGGAGTTGTTGTAACGCTCGTTGAGCAGACGGTTCAATGCATTACCGCCGCTGGGCCCAATGCTCATCGCGGCCGGGCACTGATCCTGGCAGGTGCCGAACCAGTTAAAGGGGTCATAGCCCTCACACGCCATCTTGTTCGACTTGTAGTGGCTGGTTACCCACGCCGTGGACACCGGCTGCACATGGCCATTGATGGCCGCACTGGCGTAGTCGCCGTTATAGGAACTCGAAATCCACATCAAGCCGTGAAAGCCGGTGTAGACATGCAGTGCCCGGGAGGCGCCAGGCTTGCGCATGGCAACGCGCATGTTGTTGAAGTAGTCGTCATTCAGGCTCAGACAAGATGAGGCATGCAGGAACTTCAGGTTCTGGTCGCCGACAAACATGTTGGCGCCAGAGCCCGTGGTACCGCCCATGACCGTGCTGCAAGTGCCGAACTCAGAGTTGCGCATCAAGGCGCCCCACCTAGCGCCAGCGTTGAAGCCGTGCGCTGCGACGATGGCGGCGTCAGGCCAGTCGACATACGAGAAGTCGCGACAATTGGCGTTAAAGGTCGGATCGCAAAATCGCCTGACGGTCATGTTGCCGTCGACAAACTTGCCGGTCTTGGAGTGGCCCATATTGCCCATCCAGTCATACCAGGCCTGCGCCATGCCGGGCCAGGATGTGCGATTGGAATCGGTATCGCCGGGCGCACAATTGCCCGCGCTCCAGTTGCCGATGGCGTACATGTCGACCTTCAACGCCATCGCTGAAGACAAGGCAGTGGACACTGCGGCGCCAACGATGCATTTCAACATCAGTCTTGCCGGTCTGTTCAGGGGGTTCATCGCAGGCTCCTCCAGTCAGCGGCCGGCCAAATGGCCAGCCATCCTTTACATGTCGCCACCGTTACCCTGTGCAATGTGTGCAACCCTTCAGACAGGTTGCGAATGCAAGGGATACATAAGAGTTACGTCGTCGTTGCCGGTATTTCAATTCGTTGCAACCGACTCTAGGAGTCGCACGTGCCGATGTCAACGACGCGACCCCATGTCATGTTAGGGGGCAGGCGCAATAGGTGATGCATGAGTTAGGGCAACGCTGAACAAACAAGGCGTCGCAAAACGGCCAGTTCCGCGACCCGCTCACCTCGGTTTAAATACGCGGAACTTCGGCGCGCCAATCGGCCCGATTGCTCCGACTTCATGCCCCTTTCGGACCCCCAGGTGCATCTAGCGCCTTCAACGGACGCACTCATCCCTCAAGGTACCCGCGCGCCAGGTAAATGTTTGGCCAGGCTCAGCGCTACAAACGCCCGCTTCGCGTTCTTCGCCAGCCCGCGGTAACGCGTCTTGGTAAAGCCAAACTGCCGTTTGCATCTGCTCGTCGAAGCGCCGTAACTCGTCTTCAACCGGGTCGACGCGATAGACGCCAGACTGGATGACGGCGTCGCCAAGAACGGCCTGCAGATGCCCCAGCGCCGCGGGGATCTGATGACGGCTGCGCTGCACCGGGTACGGGCAAGAACAGTGTGGCAGGTGCTCACCCACGAAGCACTGCACATCTTTGACAAGAGCATCAAGGTCAAGCCGGCGTCGTCGCGACCACCGCGCGAAGTGCGCAACGACGCACAGGTACGCGCGCGTCGTGTTCGATGCGTCGCGCCGCTCGATCAAGCGGCCCCAATAGGACCGCACGTACGGTGCCAGCACGCTGGCGCGCAGCCACGCCGCGGCACAGGGTGAATGGAATCGAACGCTTCCATGACGATCTCCTGAAGTGGGGTTGCCACCGCAGGAGACGCTCGTTCCAACTTTCCGCCTCAAAGCCGCCCTCGGTGCGCGAGCGGCATCAGACTGCCGGTCAGCCAGAAGTGCGCTGCCGCACGGACGCGCATGCACACACCCAGCCAGACTCTTGGCCGACCCCCCGTTCAAATCGCCCACTGGGTTTGCTCCTCAGCCTGCCTTCGACAGCGTCACCGTGCTGTGTTTAGCGAGACCATTTCAGCGCCAATGCCCATAGCACATGTTTCCGATACTGCCCACTGGATGGCCATGTATCGCGCAATGGAGTCGGAGCGAGTCGACGCGCTGTTCGACGACCCGTACGCGCGCCGGATGGCAGGCGAGCTCGGCAGTTCCATCATTCGCGAGATACCCCACGGCGAATCGATGGCGTGGGCCGTGGTCGTACGCACAGCTGTGATGGACGAAATCATCATGGACTATGTCAGACAGGGTGTCACGCATGTGCTAAATCTGGGCGCCGGACTGGATACGCGCGCCTTTCGTCTGGACTTGCCCTCATCGTTGTCTTGGTTCGATGTCGACCTGCCCCGCATGGTGACGCACCGGCGCACTTGCCTGAAAGGGCTGAAATCGCACTGCCATCACGTCCACATCGTTGCCGACGTCACCGACGCCACGGAGTTAAAAAGAACACTGGACAAAGCGAGCCTGAGCGAAGGTCAGATGCTCGTAGTGACCGAAGGCCTGTTGATTTACCTCGATCCAAACCAAGTGACAGCGTTGGCGACATCGCTGAGTTCGATGACGGCCGCGCGCTGGTGGTTAACGGACCTCGTCAGTCCCATGCTTCTGGGCATGGTCGGCGCAAAATGGCCCACCAACGAAGCGGCAGCCAGTGCACCGTTTCAATTCGCTCCTCGCGACAGTGCCCAATTTTTTGAACCACTGGGATGGCACGAGGCGTCGTTCAGGTCTACCCTGGACGAAGCCGTTCGACTCCAGCGCGCTCCACCGATGGCCCAGTGGTGGGCCGCTTTGACCGCACCCTGGTGGCCAGGGTCTCGCGAGAACCTTCGGCGGATGTCTGGCGTTTTATTGATGGAGCCCGCGGGCCTGAACCGATCTGAAAAGGCTGTTTGACCATCCATGAAAGTGCGAGCGTGACCCACCCAAATCGACTGATTTCCAGACTCAACAAGCAGGATCGCCATCAACTGCTGACAAACGGAAAAAGCATCCAGCTCGTGCAAGGCGACGTGCTGTTTGAACGTGGCGAGAGTGCGCGCCACGTCTACTTCCCAAGTTCTGGTGCGGTCGCCTTGCAAGTGCCTTCGTGTCCGTCCAGGGCTCTGAGCGTCCTGCTCGTGGGCCGTGAAGGCATGCTCGGCATGCAGCACGTGCTCGGAGATGGCCTGTCGCCGCTGCGAGCCGTTGTCCAGATATCGGGTGGGGCCTTTCGCGTCGATGCGGTTGATTTCGGCCAGATGCTCGCTACCAGCCCAACACTGCGTGCTCAGCTACGTTGGCACTGTGATGCACCAGATCATCATCGCCGCAGCGTGTGCGAAGCA
Source organism: Rubrivivax sp. (assembly GCA_031398045.1). Classification (GTDB taxonomy): domain Bacteria; phylum Pseudomonadota; class Gammaproteobacteria; order Burkholderiales; family Burkholderiaceae_C; genus Rubrivivax. The sequence continues at coordinate 6,263 of JANNMQ010000302.1, read as the reverse complement.
CCAAGACATCAAACCCCGCCTGGCGGGCTGGTTGTTGACCAGTCGGGACCGGGGGGCCAGCGACAAACTTCACATCACCCAACTCGCGCTGGCGCTCATGCTCGGCGTGCGCCGAGTCGGGATCACGGCGGCGGCGCGCGAGTTGCAACGCTCGCACCTCATCGACTACCACCGAGGTGATATCACCATCATCGACGTCGCTGGTCTGCGAATCGTTGCAGGCCAGTCGTATGCCGTTGTCCGCCGTCGGGCTGCAAGCACGTGGCTTGTAAAGAAACTGGCCCTGATCGGAATTGCAGTAGCTATTGCCGAACCAATTTAGCCAACCACTCGATACCCTGTGCGTGCGCCGATTCAATGGCGATCTCGGCTGTCGACTGTGCGCTTTGTCGAAGAGCGATCTGTCGCGATCGATCGGGCCAGATCGCACTTCGAAATGATGAACGCCGGCTCAAATCGCCCTTGGTCGCAGACTTTTGCACCACAAATCAGCCCGTATTCTCCCAGGCGAAAAATGTGCGCCTCGATCATGGCTGCTCCTGTTTCCGGCGGCCAGTAAGGGCTCTAGTGTTGTGACTCATAAGTTTTGCTGGTGTCCTGAGCGCTCAAGGTCAGCCCGCTCGCCGTCGAAGCCCGCGCCATCTGTGGGCTAGCCCACAGACGGCGCGCAAAAAAGCGAACAACGTGAGGAGCCAACGAGGAGTCACATGCGATTCGAAGACCGGAATGACGGCGAATATCTCATCCACGCAGGGGCCCTGGAGCTTCGCGCTGGCCACGGCCATTTGGCGGCAGTGATCGTTGTCCGTAACTGCACTGGCAGCAAATGCGTCTCTGTTTTCAGAGATGTGGCAATCTCTGGCGGACATCGGTGGTTGACCTCCGATCAAGCTTTACAACAGGCGTTCGTGTCGGGTTACGCTGCAATCGCTGCCGAACGCCATCGAGTGGAGCCAGGCACGTTTTCATCGCCCCCTTCGATTTCGCCAGTTCCGGGCTTCCCAGAACGCATCACGACTGCGGCGGGTACGTCAGGGTTGCTTCCGGCGTGAGAGCGTTACCGCGTTCCCACGGAAAATCACCACGAAAGTTCCGCATCTCATTTGGCGGTTGACCGAAGCAATCTCCGCCGGGGAATTTGTTTACTCTTCCAAGGTGTCTGCAAAGCGTGTCTGTTCCCATCAGAGCCATGAACGGGGGCTGCGAGAGTCCTCAGAAGACTTGTCGGACGTGGCAGAACTGACCGAGACGGATATCAGCACCCTTGCAGACGACCTGATGGACGAGTGGTTGAAGTTTGACGCGTTGCGATGAACAGCTACCGCGTCTTCGATCAGTGCCGCTTGGGCAAAGAGATCGCACTCTGTGACGGCCAAGGGCGCTTCCACATCGCCAGCATCTTGAGCGAGGTGCCAGCCGTTGGCGCCGACCTGAACGGCGTGCCGCCGACGCTTGGTTTGGGAACGTTGCTGGCGTCCACACGCGGCCAGATGTTTCGCGTGACCTTTGAAGTCGTGGATTGCACCCTGGAGTCTGCCTTCGAGCGCCTGCACCCCCAGTTGACAGCGAGCGCGCAACAAAAGGTGGCGCTCAGGCGCTAGGGCTTTTCCCAGCAAGCTTGCGGACAATCGACGGTTCGGACCATCGGCTTGGTTGACGGCTTCATCGGCAATTGAACCAGCGCTTGGATGACGCCCGGACAAACGGCCCGCGAGCGATGACATGGCCGCAACAAGCACGAAGCCGATGATTAACGTGGAAAAACGTCCCGGCCGTACAGGCGCCATCCTGGCCTGATGCCGGCCAGTGTTCGGGGGGCGACGAATTCGGAAACGCCAGGCCGCTGCGGGTGTCTCGATGAAGCTGTGCTTTCGCAGCATCTTCATCCAACCCGGTGCGCTGCGCGCCACCATCAGGGCCAGCCGTCAACTGAGCTTAGGGCTCAGAGCTGGGAGCGAAACAACAAGGCCAGACGCTCGACAACCCGCTCGCGCAGCGGACGTTGCTGCCATTGCTCCAGCGTGACTGGCCGTGACCGTGCCCAGTCGGCTTCGAAGATCAGCCGCTGCGCGCGTGCAAAGGGGCGATTCAGGACATTGAGGTTCGCTTCGTCGTTGAGGCGGAACGAGCGCACGTCAAAATTGGTTGATCCGACCGAAGTGATCAACTCGTCGACGACGAGGCTTTTGACGTGGAACATCGTCGGCTGGAACTCGGCGAACTTGATTCCGGCCTTAAGCATGCGCCCCCACTGGCCTCGCGACGCGCGGCGCACGATGCTCGAATCAGTGTGTGGACCGGGGGTCATGATGCGCACCTTGACGCCGCGCTCGGCTGCTTTGACCAACGCGTCGATCGCCATGTCGTCGGGGACGAAGTACGAGTGGGCAAGGTCGATTGAATCGCGCGCAGCCGTGATCGCCATCAGGTACATCAGGTACATGCTTTCGCTGCCGCCGCTGGGCGAACTGCTGAACACCTGAGCGGCCTGGTCACCCACCGGTTGCAGCGCCGGAAAGTAGTGCGCACCGTGCAGCACCTTGCCCGAAGCCCGCATCCAGTTGTCGAGGAATACGGCCTGCATCTGCGCCACCACAGGCCCTTCGAAGCGGAAATGGGTGTCACGCCACTCGTCAGGGTTGCGCGCGTTGCCACGCCAGTGGTCGGCAATGCCAACGCCGCCTGTGAAGCCGAGTTTGCCGTCGACGACCAAGATCTTGCGGTGCGTGCGGTTGTTCAACTTGTCGATGTCAGACCAGTTCGGCTCATGAAACTTGATCACCTCGACACCGGCGGCTCGCATGTCGGCGATTAGCTTTGGGTCCATCTTCGCGCTGCCGACCCAATCGAGCAACACGTGCACCTTCACGCCCGCCCGTGACCGCTCAACGAGCGCTGCGATGAACTCATCGCCGATCGTTCCAGACCAGTAGATGTAGGTCTCGAAAGTGATGGTCTGGCGCGCGCCGCGAATGGCCTCGAGCATCGATGCGAAGATGGCGTCGCCGTTGACCAGCGTCTGAACCTTGTTGCCGTCGACGAACGGCGGGCCCAGCAGCGTGCTCAGCGTGCGTCTGAACTCGGCGTCGTCGGTCTCGTACAGACGCGGCAGTTGGTGTTCGATGCGTTTTTCGCCCCCCGAGAGGTTGATGACCAGCAGCGTTGCGCCAACGCTGACGACGGCGGTAATGACCAGCAACCACACGGGATGTTTCATACCGTCAGTTTAAGAGGAGTGCGGCTGCCGCCTACACGGCGCCTGGCTGTAGGCCGACAGTGCCGGCCGCGACCCGGCGGCACACTGGCTGAACGATCAACCACGAACTCGGAGCAAGACCATGCGCAACAGCATCACCCTCATCGCCACTTTCACCGCAGCAAGCGTCCTGGGCCTGGCCGGCTGTGACGTCAAGAAGACGCAGGAAGGCAACATCACGGTGCCGAAATACGAAGTGACCACGCCTGACGTCAACGTGACTTCGAAGAAGGTCGAAGTCACAGTTCCGAAGGTGACCACCGAGAAGGAAACCGTCACGGTGCCGTCGATTGACATCAAGACCGGGCAGGAAAAGGCCGAAGAAAAGAAGAAGTAATCGCGCGTGCAGCGAGGCCAATGTTCGAGTAACTTTTGCCAGATTTCTGACCGGCGGGCGAGCGCCTCGTTCGCCTGCCAGCCTCCTGCCTCTCCTGCCTCTCCTGCCCCTCCCGCCCCTCCCGCCTATTGGTGGCGGGCCACGACAGCACGACGACCAACTGCCCTGCACCGCGCCCGACCACACACACAGAGTGCAGGGCGTTGCAGTTGCATGGCCCGGCGCCGGCTCAGGTCATAACGAACGGCTGATTTGGTCGGGAGCTCGGGATTCCAAGGCAGCAATCGCCTGCGATTGGCGTCCTGAATGCGCGGGTCTATTCGCGTCTGACAGCGCAGCGGTCAGGTAAGGCAACGCCGACTCCATGCCCCAGTCGGCACTGCTCGGGTCTTCAGCAGCCCGCTGCACGGTACCGCCGAGCGTTTCGTTAAAGAGATTCGACACCATCATTCACTGCTCCTGTTGACCCTGCGGCTGCGTCCGCGCGGCTGGGTTCTGCCAAAAAAACTCAAAACCGCTGATTGCGTTTGGCTTGCGAGGCGCCGGCTTCAGTTGTCGTGTTATTTCTCGAAGCGGGTCTGGAGGCCATCAGTAACTCCTGTTTAAGCTTTTTTGCGGGAGATGGATGTTTGGATATCGCATCGACCCGCCGGTTTCGGTGCTTGAAGCCGTAGGCAGAGCTTAAAAAACCCTGACTGCCACGAACCATAGGCGCGAAGTCCGCGCTGCTGTAGGACTGGGCCGCGTTGGCCTGCCAAAGGCTTGAGCCGTAGCACCACGGCCTGCCTAGACAGGCTTGGCACCAGGCCACGAGCGTGGCAGCCCGCGGTTCGCGCAAGGCTGACCTGCCGCCGCGGTCGCGTCCTACAGCGCAGGTCTGAAGGCAATACCAACATCCACCTGGGATTCGAATCAGCGCATCCGACAACACTCAACCCAACCTGAGATACCGATATGGCCAACGAGATCAAAGATCGCAAGACCGCACCGCGCGGCGAAGAAACGTCTCACCCTGTAGGCACCGGCGTTGGAGCCGGATCTGGTGCTATCACCGGCGCGCTGGCAGGTACTGCCATAGCAGGCCCCGCCGGGACCGTTATTGGTGCCCTCGTAGGCGCTGTTGGCGGTGCACTTGCGGGCCGGGAGATCGCAGAACAGGTCAACCCCACCCCGAACGGCACCAGTGACGACCATCCGGTGGCAACGTCTGTGGGCGCTGCGGCCGGGGTGGTGGCCGGCGCCACGCTGGGCACTGTCGTTGGCGGCCCGCTGGGCACCGCGGTAGGTGCTGCGATGGGTGCAGCAGCCGGCGGCATCGCCGGTGAGGGCGTTGGCGAAGTGGTAAACCCAAAGTGGAATGACGATCTGCAGAACCACAACCTGGCCACCGGTGGTGGTGTCGGCGCCGGTGCAACCGCCGGAGCCGTGATCGGCAGCATCGCAGGCCCCGCAGGCGTGGCAGCAGGCGCAGCCATCGGCGCTGTCGCCGGTGGCATCACTGCACGCGGCACTGCCGAAGTCGTGAATCCAAAATCACGCGATGAGCTCGGTGAGCACAACCTGGGTAGTGGCCTGGGTGCCAGCACCGGCGCCATCGGTGGTGCCATCTTGGGCGCCGTTGGCGGGCCGCCCGGAATGATCGCGGGCGCCGCCGCTGGTGCTGCACTGGGCGGCGCTGCTGGCGAGGGTGTTGCCAAGGCAGTCAACCCGGCTGATGAAGACCTGTACTGGTCTTCACGCTTCCACCGCGAGCCGAGCTACGTGTCAGGCCTGACGTTCGCCGACTATTCGCCGGCTTATGCGCTGGGCTACGGCAACTACAAACCCGGCAGCCGCTTTGATGACGAATCTTCACGGCTTGAAGCCGAGTGGGAGCGGGTCAAGCAGCGTTCACGTTTGACATGGAATGACGCCAAGGTGGCCGCGCGTGCAGCCTGGGATCGCCTGGACCGCCCGCACGACCGTTTCTGAATTCACACCACACTTAAAAAAGGAACTGCAATGAACTTCATCATTTGGCTGTTAATTGGCGGCTTGATTGGCTGGGTTGCCAGCATGATCATGCGCACCGATGCCCAGCAAGGCGTGATCCTCAACGTCGTGGTCGGCATCGTCGGCGCGCTGGTGGGCGGTTGGTTAATTTCGCCGCTGGTCGGCGTACCCACCATCAACCAAGACGCCTTCAACATCGGCGCGATGGGCGTATCGCTGGTTGGCGCGATCATCCTGCTGGCCATCGTCAACCTCGTCAGTCGCGGCAAGGCGCGCTGATCGGCGATCGACGAACACAACGGCCGCTTTAGCGGGCCGCAGCCACCTTCGGGTCGCTGCGGTCCTTGTGTTTGTGGGCAGCAACTTGCCAATCGCCGCGCTAGTTTCCGCCCGCTTTCGCGGTTCAGCACAACCGGGACCGTCGCGCAGAGAGAAGCACGCACCGGCGACAGCCCTGTCGGCAGCAGATCCCTTGAACTTGGGATGTCTGAGCGCACGCCACAAGCATATGGTGCCATCACCCATGCGCACGGGTGTGCGCCCTAGGAATCTTCAATGCAAAACCATCTGCTGTCGATGCTGGGATGCCGTGCACGAAGCCTGACGGGCTTGCTGCTGTGTACGGTGGTGCTGCAAGCGGGCGCTGCGCAAACGCACCCTACCAGCGACCTGCAGGCC